>CAZPTF010000199.1:0-7542 GCA_964589015.1 uncultured Anaerolineae bacterium | reverse complement strand
GGACGCAGAGATGTCGAGGCATCGAGAATGCTCTCGATGCCTCCGGCAATCAGGCACAAGCGGATCGGCCGTGGTAATGTGAGAGCCCGGTCACTATCCGCGAGGCGCTATACTCCTTCTTCAGCCTCCATCCCGCGCACCGCGGTCGCAATGATGTTGGCTGCCGCGTCGGTGCTCATTTTCCCCGTGTTTAGAATCAGGTGGTAGAGCAACTGGTCATCTCCGTTGATGCCGAAGAACTCTTGCAGGTACTGGACGGTGGCGTGGTCCCGGTCGATCATTAACTGATACGCCTGGGAGAAGGTGAGTTTCTCGCGAGCCTCCACCCGCCGGACGCGAGAGCCCTCCGGTGCGGTGAGACGCACGTGGAGCACGCCGGGCATGTCTCGCAGAACGGCCTGTGCACCTCGCCCCAGGATGACCACATTGCCCTTCTGGTAGGCGGCGCGGATGGTACTCCGCACGAACAGGATACATTGGGATTCATCCAGCGTCTCCGCGGTGAGCATCGCCTCCTGTGAAGTGTCCAATCGTCCTGTTTCGTGCTCGAACACGGTCCGTGGACCGCGCCCGAAGAGCCGTTCCCAGAAACCTTTCACGCGGTAGTTATCTTCGGAGAAATCGACCACATCGCTTTCTGACAGGCCAACATTCGCGGCGACCTCTGCCATGAGACCCTTATCGAAGAAGCTGTAGTCCAACAGGTCACAGACTTTTTCTGCAACCTCGCGACCGCCGCAACCGAACTGACGAGAAATCGTTACAACAGCCATGTCACACCTCCTATCGATCTTGTGGTCACCTTTCACTGTGGTAGACCTGGGAAAATAACAAACGTCACCGGCTGTGACCAGGTGACGCTCCCCACGGTACATATTGGACTGTCCTCTGCGAACCGGTAAGGCGCTGAACCCTGTGCCACCTGGTCCGGGATGACTGCTGTGCAGACTTCAAGTTCCCTTTTCTACCTCTATTATACCACAATATCCAATCGGTTGGCAATACCTTTCTTCAATCGGGTGCATCCGAATTCCGGACAGCAATTGAATCCACGTAGCGTGCGCGAGGCAGCTCGAAAGCGATAGCGCCTTCCTCAAATGCCTGATCCAGTCGCGCGAACCCGTTCTTCTCGAGGACACGGATGGAAGACAGCAGCTCAGGCAAGGTTTGGGCGACGACCCGCGATGTTTCCGGATGGTTGAAGGCCCAGCGGATCAAAGCCTGTACGGCTTCGGTACAGTAACCGCGTTTCCGGAACTGCGGCAGCACGGAATAGCCGGTTTCCACCGTACCGTCTGGTGTGGGCTGTCCTTTGAATCCGGCCCCTCCGATCAGGATAGGATCGGCTGTCCCCGTATCCTCCAGCAGCACGTACCAGCACCACCACCCGACCTGCTCGGGCGATGCCTGCAATTGGCCCAGCCAGAATTCCAGCACTTCTGCATCGACGAGTTCCGGCGGCCAATTCGCGGGCACGGTTACGCCGAGCAAGCGTCCGAATTCTGTGAGGGACTCCCGCTCGGCCTGCACGATGGCGGCTGTTCCGGCCACGAGTCTGAGCCTGTTCGTGCGGATGGTCAATGGTTTGGGTGTCATGTATTCTATCTCCTGTATCTGGCTTGACCGACCGCTTGCAGACTGCGCGGCCCACAGCGTGCAGGGTCCAGGGGGTAGGGACCCAGAATATGTCCCTGCCCCCTGTCGTTCGCTCCGGTCTACTTCACAACCTCGTAGACCAACCAGACGCTGTCATTTTCCAGCCGCTCCAGGTGGCTCAGCCGGAGCGGGATCACGCCGTCTGGGGACTGCAAATCTGGCGCACGGAACATCGACTTGGGCGACGTACCGCCGACGAGACTCGGATGGATCAGCAGGCTGACCTCATCCACGAGACCGGCGCGCAGAAGCACGCCGTTCAGCGTCCCCCCGCAATCCGCACGGACGATCTCAACACCGTATTCGCTGTTCAGGACGTCCAGCACGTGCGCGAAATCGATGCGGTCTTCTCCGGCGACGATGTAGTCGATATGTCGTTCCCGCAGGTAGTCCAGGTGTTCCTGCGGCGTCGTCTGCGCGCACAGCGCCACCCAATCGCGCCAGTATGGCTGTTTGCGCAGGTAGTGCCAGGTGCGCACCTGGCCACGGCTGTCCGCCACCACCAGGACCGGCCGCGGGTCGTTCGCGACCTTCGTCGGCGGCTCGATGTCGGCCGCCACCTCGTCGGGGATCGGTTCGAGCGGTGCAAGCAACGTCCCACTGCCGACCAGCGTGGCGCCCTCGTGCCATCGCGAGATGAGTCCGTAGTACACGCCGAGGTCGATCTCGAAGCCGTCCAGTCGTCCGTCGGCGCTGATTGCGTTGTAGAGAATGACTTTGGGCCGCATGTCACCCCATCCTTTCCACGCTATTTGGTGTATGAGAACCCTGCTTGAACTCTGGCGGCCTGTTCCTGCGCCCAGGATTCCAGCCCGAGCTGCGCGATGTGTCGCAGGTTATCTGCCATCTCGGGATAGCCCGAGGCAATCTCCTGTAGCTTGGCGCAGCCTGTCTCGGCCTCGGAACACTCCCAGCAGCCGGAGAATCCTCGCTCTTTGGCACATAAGCGGATCGCACAGTCCGGATTGCCCCCGCCGCCACGACAACCCGGGCAGTCCTGTGTCGAAACCCACTTCAAGACGGCCTCGAATTCTGGATAGTGTTTCGTCTCCGGGAACCATTCGGCCACCAGCGGCGCCCATTCCGGATACGCGTACATATCGAGTAACTGTTTGAGTGTGGTTGCCGTCTCCCGAATCCGCCCATTCTTGATACCGCATGCCCCACAATACAGACCGCAGTAGGTAGTGAGATCCTCGTTTGTGGCATTGCTCTCGCCCATCTGTAACCCTCCTTGTAAACTAATTGATTCCACCTGGCCTCCCGCACGATCTAGCCGATACGAAATATGGGACAACGTGGCCCGGCCCAGCTGGTTCCGGGCCACGCGACACCCCCGAGAACTCTGAAACCGCACAAGTACCTAACCGGACATTTGCTCCAGGCGTTGGGCGAAGTCCTTCGGCAGCAGATAGTGATAACTCAGCAGCTTTCCGTCATGCACGATACCGAAGATGCCATTCGCTGCCGGCGCCTGTTCGCGGACGTCCTCGCGCGTGTGAAGCTCCACAACGTGGGCATCAAGCCCCGCATCTCGACAACCGTTCACGGCGTAATCGACGGCATCCTGGATATACGGGCACTGTGCGGTGTACACTACGGTTACCCCGCGACCGAAGCGCGCCGACCGCTCCTCCCAGTTCGTCGGGAAGGATAGGCGCGGGCTTCCGTCGAAAGACCTCACCATGAGCTGGAACGAGGGCGGCGCCTCATCCTGCAGCATGAACCCGCTGCGCAGAAAGATGTCCTGGTGCGCCAGCCACACGCCGCTACTGGTCACGACTGCGACACCATCCTTCCCGCTCTCGCGGGCGTCGTCGATGCACGCTTCGATCAGACGGGTCCCATAGCCCTTCCCTTTGCCCGAACCGACCACCCACAGGCAGTGGATGACGAGATAGTTGGGCGCATCGACTACCCGCCAGGCAAATTCCCCGGGGATGTACTCGATGAATCCGACAGACCGTTTGCCTTCGTAGATCAGTTTGATCTTGAGTCCTTCTGCGAACCGTGCCTGTAGCCACTCCAACTTGTGCTGGTATCCCGGTGCTTTCTTCTTGCTTTTGTAGCAGAAGAAGCCGTGTTGGGCGACATTCGACGCGTCAACCTCAATCAGCGCAGCGGTATCTTCCATCCGTTAGCCTCCGTTTGCCTCAGGGAACTGTGACCGAACACTTTCTACCGAAGATCTCTTGCCCTTCGAGACAACTGCGTGCCCGTCCTGCTGCGACCAGCGCGATCGTGCGCAGCCCGAGCAATGTCTCGTCGATCGCGCAGGCGGGCCAGGTTTCGTAACCAGAGAGTACGGCCATTACCTGGGGTAGCGACGGCAATCTGCGGGCCACGCCACCACTCAGAATGCAGCGGCTGGCTTCGTGGTCGGGATCGAAGAAGCACATCACCTGCGGGTATTGCAGGACCCAGGAACGGTACAGCGATGCCAGGTAGTTCTGCAAGGTCAGCGCGCCCTCCGCAATGTTCGAGATCGAGCCGCCTCCACTGTAACCCCAGGCGCTGGCGAAGACTGCCAGATCGAAATCGAGCGTAGCCGTCTCGATGTCATCCCGATCGATCTCGCTGAACCGCTGCCAGAAGTCGGGCACCGCGCTGCCGGTCGAGACACAGATGTCTTCCAGGAAACGAACGAAATCGGCCAGCGCGCGTCCTCCGGGTATACGCGTCACCGCCCCCAACACCTGCGAATCAAAGTAGGGGCGTACCTCGAACTCCGCACGGATGACCGGCGGTTCGATCATCGCAACCTGCGACCCCGTGCCCAGGTTGAGCGAGATCGAATCACGCGGTACGTTGCATGCCCCGAGAACGGCGCATTGGTGGTCGCCCACGCCGGCGAAGATCGGGATCGTCGCATTGGGGCCATGCCAGTATCCGGATACCGTGTGTGCAGGGACCACATCGTTGAAGATACACTTTACTCCCGACAGTTCCTCGACCAATGCGATGATCTCAGTGGACGGTTTTCGTTGCTGAACATCGTACAGCCCCTGGCAATGGATCATCGTGTCGTGGACGACTTGCCTGGAGTCGCCGGAGCATAATGCCAGCCATTCCGGTAACGTGGCGATCTTGGCCGTGCCACGCAATTGGCCCGTCCTTCCGAGATGCACGGTGTTCATGACCGGCAACCCTGCTCCCGGACGCCATCCGCTGATCCGTTTGAATTCGACGCCGCTGCGGTTGGTGACCAGGTCGAACGAGCTGATCCCGTCGATCGGTTCGGTGGACCGCTCGTCCTTCCAGCTCACATAATTCGTCAGCGGGTGGTTGTGCTCGTCAAGAGCAACGAAACCATTCTGTTCGCTGCAAAAGGCGATCCCCGCGAAGTGTATATCGAGGTCGTTGTAATACGCTGCACAGATGTTGTTGAACCGTTCCAACAGGGCGGCAGGAGAAATCTCATAGTGGCCAGGGACGTCGGAGCAATTGGATAGCGACGGATGGCTCCGCACGTACGAAAATGAACCGGTGTCGAGATCTACAATGGCCGATTTAGTACTGGTCGTACCGAAGTCCATCAGTAAGTAGTCCATGTTCCCGTCCGTATCTCCTTCCGCTGCGAGTGGGGGCACGAGTGGTTACCATACACACATTTCGTTTCGAGATAGCACCGGCTCTGTATCGCCACGACACGTCAGGAGAGCAGTGCGGCATTCGCGAAATGCGCCGAAGCCCGGGGAACTGCCCACACTAACGCACACTTATGTCTGGTCGCCCAGATCATCGAAGATGTTGCCCAGTTCGGTTTCCCAGATGTCATCGAAGGGGACAAATGGATGTGCCAGGAACTGCTCGGTGACCGCCGCCATGTATTCGCCGACATCCGCATCTGGCATCTGCTGTTCCATTTCGTCTATCTTGGCTTTCATGGCGATGGTTGTCAGTTCGCTCTGCCTTCTGAGTTCCGACAAATCAATGCGCATGTGAAACATGTGGTTGAGGCGACGCATCAGATCGTACCAGGCCTGGAAGTCCTTCTCGATCCGCAGCCCTTGGACGTCCGTCGAGAGGGGCGTGAAATCATACGCCGGCACGAAAGCGTACAGGCCGAACAGCTCCAGGTCCCGTGCTTCAGCCGCCTGGACGAGATAGGTGCTGATACTCACACCCCCTTCGTAGTTGGAGAAGGTCACCGCATATTCGGCCAGCTCATCTCTCATGCCGGGCAAGCTGTACACGCACGAGATTTCCCGGTCCTGATCGTATGGCACCGGCCCATAGATGCCCGCAACAAGCACGGCTCGACGCACGTTGAGTATTTCGACCGCATCCAGGAAATTCTCCGCGTATTGTTCCACGTTGAGATGCGGCTCTTCGCCAAGAAACAGAAGCAATCCCCGGCCCCCGTCTCCGGCATGGTAGAATTCGTTCTTAGGGGGCTTGAGCGATTGCCGATAACCCCCAGCGAGACTGATCTCCGGTCGTAGTAGATGGTGCGTGCCGGGGACCTGAAACAGGTAGGACTGCTCGGCCGCCATTTCCCCGATTTTCTTCGCCTGTGTGAGCTTGATGAGATATTCGGGCAAACCCGACGAGACTTCGCCGGCATCCGCCCACTGCCGCCAGCCCGCAATCATGTACGTCTCTTCAGCCGGGGAATGGGACCAGTGCTCGAGTTGTTCGCTCATTGGGATCTCCTTACGTCTCACGGGCTGTTGCCGGCCTCAGTATAGCACAACTCGCTATGGCTTTCAACAACCCGCGCCCCGCAGGATTCCGGGCAGCAACCCACCCCCCTTCAGCGGGTTTTTCACGCCAGAGGGAAGGCGAATGTACCAGACCGCACCGGTCTCCACACAAACGGAGCTTGCGCCCGGCCGCGCATTCACGCAGGCTATCGCGCAAACTCAACACATCCAGGATTGGTACGGTCTGAACCGGCAGGAAGAGGTCCGGACGCTTGAATCTTGTACGGTCGCGTTGCGGACGCGACACGTCCACCAGCCAACAGCTCCCCAAAACCTCGGTGCCCTCGTACCGCCAGGTCGATAGCACGCAGGTTCGTGCGGGTGATCCCTATGCGTTCGCGATGCCATGCCAAGACGACACAGCGCACGCGATGCACCGCGAGCGAGGTGAATAGCAACGATCAGTCAGCGATCTCCGGTATCCGCCGCACGTCCGGATCGGTGAAAATGTCCGTTTCATCCCGGCTGCGCGTCGAGAATTCGGAGACGATCGCTCCTTCGGGGCCGGCCTGGAACCAGTGCAGGGTATTCGGATACAACGTGTATTGCTCTCCAGGGCGGAGGATCACTTCGTGTGCGGCGGTATAGTATGATTTGCGACTCTCGGGTGGGCGGCCTTTCGGGTTAGGGGTTGGTTCTCCCGTGACATACAGATATACCTCACCCCAGCGGCAACGGAACGTCTCTTCTTTTCCAGGTTCGCCGGCCACGGGTGGGTGTTGGTGTTCAGGGAAGGACTGCCACGGTGTCATAATCAGTTCTTTGGCGCACACCCGGTCCGTATTGACGTAGGTAATGGCCTGCAACCCGATATTTCTGAGATCGCCGAAACCGACATCCGCGACCTCGATGTTTGCCTGTTCTTCCGGAGTCAGCACGATCCCCGCTTTGTTCAACATGTCCAGTGTGGCCTGTCTGGCCTCGTCATATTCTTTTCGAGTAATCATCGGATACCTCCATCGTGTTGGTCGTGTTGGCTGAATGGGTTGGTAATGCCGGCGATCATCAGGCCGACGACGCAGGTTAATCGAAACTACAGGCTACGGGCGGCAACGCAGGATAAGCGCCGTTTCCGCAGCACGCATTGGCGGAAGTGGCGCATCTTGTCCGGGCGGTCCCGTCGATGTGCGTACACTTGCAGCTTGATTGTATCACGAGGGACAGCCACCGTCAAGGTCGC
>CAZPTF010000198.1:2630-7566 GCA_964589015.1 uncultured Anaerolineae bacterium | reverse complement strand
GAAATCGTCTATTCGAGATGTCCCCGCTTCAGGGAGATGGTGGATGAGATGGTGGCGCTGGCCCGGGCAGTAGGGTTATGAGTCGTTCGCTGTCGTGGTCTGGTCTGCGTCTCCTGACTCGCGGACTTTGACAGGCCGGAGCGCAGCGAATACACTGGGGGTTGTTCGGCAGAGGCCGGTTACTGATAGGGTTGGAAAGACAGGACTTGACCTTGACCAGGAGAGGTATCGATACCAGGAACAAACGACACGTCACGCCTTCCCATGCCGGGCAGCGGTTGGGCCTGAGCGAAGGGGGGAAAGTCGCAACGTGGCTTCAGGGAAGGTCGCGCGAATGAGCCTCCCTGGGACTCGATCGGTAGACGGCGTGGTGCTCGCTGCCGGCCTGTCCACCCGGGCAGGGCAGTATAAAATGGCCTTGCGCCTTGGGGACAAGACTCTGATCGAACACAGCATCGCCGGCATGTCCCCCGTAGTCGGGCGGATCTTCGTCGTGGGCGGTCACCGGATCGAGTTGCTGCGAGAGATCCTTGCTGGCTACGCGCAGGTCGAGGTCGTCCACAATGCCGCCTTCCGCGAGGGAATGTTCACGTCGGTCCAGGCAGGGCTGCGACAGGTGCGGGGAGATCGCGTCTTCCTCCTGCCAGGGGACTGCCCGCTGGTGAGTGAAAACACGTACCGGCGGCTGCTGGAAGTATCTGGTGATGTCGTCATCCCCACCTACGGTGGACGCAAAGGCCATCCGGTTTTGCTTTCCGCCAGCTCGATTGCCGAGATACTGCGCCAACCGGGCACGTCAACGCTGCGGGATTGCATCCGGCAGATCGGCTCTGTGACTGTGAGCGTCGAGGACGAAGGCATCCTGCTCGACGTGGATGATCTGGACGATTACGAAATCGTGAAGCGAGTGTACGAAAATGAACCTTAGCCATTCCGTCCCAAGGGTGGACGCCATCGAGAAAAGCGAGGCAACCACGCAATACATCGCCGACATGGAATTCGCGGGGATGCTTTACGCCCGGACGCTGCGCGCCGACAGGCCGAGAGCCAAAATCCTGACGATCGACATCCCTCCGCTACCGGCAGGGTATTACATCATCGATCACAACGACGTGCCGGGAAAGAACCGTATCAAGATGCTCGTCTACGACTGGCCCTTCTTTGCGGAAGACGTCGTCAATCACGTCGGCGAACCGATTCTCCTGGTTGTCGGGCCCGACCGGGATGAGCTTGAAACGCTGCTTTCACGAATCGTCGTGCATTACGCGGACAGCGCGCCGATCCTGAGCATCGAAGAAGCCCGCCGCGGGTCCCTGCCCCCGATCTACGGAGAGGACAACTGCTTCGCGAAGTACGAGATCGTCAAGGGCGATCCCGAGGGAGCATTCGCCGGCGCGGCACGGATAGTGGAGTCCGAGCACCGCACCGGCTACCAGGAACACGTCTACATCGAGCCACAGGGATTCGTCGGGCTGGTCGAAACAGGGAACAAGATCACGGTCTATGGCTCGATGCAGTGCCCGTATTATGTCAAAAATGCGCTGATCGAGGGGCTGGGTTGCGCTCCCGAGAAGGTCCGCGTCGTCCAAACGACTACTGGCGGGGCATTCGGCGGCAAGGAGGAATACCCTTCGCTCATTGCCGGTCACGTTGCCTTTGCGGCACTGAAGACGGGCAGGCCGGTGCAACTGCTCTTCGATCGCAGCGAAGATATTGCCGCGACGACGAAACGCCACCCATCCGTGTTCCGTTACCGGACCGCACTCGATGCCGAGGGATGTATCCGCGGCATGGATGTGGAGATCGACCTGGATGGAGGCGCTTACGCCGGGCTGTCTTCAGTCGTATTGCAGCGCGCGATATTTGCTGCCACAGGCATTTATCGCGTCGACAACCTGCGCGTGTCCGGCCGAGTCCTCGCAACCAATACGGTCCCCACCGGCGCATTCCGTGGCTTCGGTGCACCGCAGGCCTTCTTCGCTATCGAGATGCACATGGAGCGCATCGCCGGTGAGCTCGGACTGGATCCGCTGGAGTTCAAGATGTCCCATGCCCTGAAACAGGGAGACGAGACCTCCACTGGGGGTTACATCTGGCAGGCGGTCAAACTGCCGGAGATGGTCGAGCAGCTCGAACGAATGTCCGGCTACACGCGAAAGCGCGCGGAGATCAAGCAGCGCGGAAACGCTGGCAACCTGCCATTGAGAGGCATCGGACTGTCTCTGTTTTTTCACGGCTGCGGCTTCACCGGCAACGCAGAACAGGCGATCATCAAAGGCCGCGCCACATTGAGCAAGTTGCCCGGTGGGAATGTTGAGATCCTCGTTTCGAGCGCTGAAATGGGGCAGGGTTGCCAGACCACACTCAGGAAGATCGTCGCCCATGCGTTGGATATCTCCCTGGAGAACGTCATCTATGCCAATCCGGACACGGACCGTGTCCCCGATTCAGGTCCGACCGTCGCGTCGCGTACGATAATGATCGTCGGCAGGCTGCTCGAGCGGGCAGCTGCAGAGATGAAATCTCGCTGGGACACAGAAGAGACGTTTTCAGTAACAACCGTTTATAGACAGCCCCAGTGGGTGAAATGGGACCAGGATACGCTCAGAGGAGACGCCTACCCATCGTACTCGTGGGGAGTCAACGTTGTCGAGGTCGAGATCGATCCGCTCACGCTCGAGACCGATATTCGCGGCGCGTGGGGCGTTTATGATGTCGGCGTGCCGATCGATGAACGGATCGTGCTGGGTCAGATCGAAGGGGGCATGGTCCAGGGCCTGGGCTATGCGACTATCGAGGTCATGAATATACAGCAGGGACACATCCTGCAGAACTCACTAACCGACTACATCATACCGACGGTAAAAGACGTCCC
Organism: uncultured Anaerolineae bacterium; assembly: GCA_964589015.1. Lineage (GTDB taxonomy): Bacteria > Chloroflexota > Anaerolineae > DAOTYC01 > DAOTYC01 > CAZPTF01. The sequence goes on along the minus strand of CAZPTF010000198.1, from coordinate 4,691 downwards.
TCCCATCGAGAGCAGCTTGGTGGCGAACCCGTATGAAGACGGACCCTTCGGAGCCAAAGGAGCGGGGGAATTGCCGCTGGTGGGAGCCGCCCCGGCCCTTGCCGCAGCGGTTCAACACGCACTCGGCTTGCCGGTCGCTGATATCCCGGTAACGCCCGAGTATCTACTGCGCCTGTTGGAGCAGACCAGTCTGAAATAGTCGCGCTCGCGGGATGCGGGGAGGAATACGAAGAGGAAAAGTGCGATGATCGAGTTTACACTGAATGGCGAAGCAGTTTCCATCGAAACGGATCCGCTCAGACGATTGCTCGACGTCCTCAGGGAGGATTTCGAGCTCAAAGGGCCGAAGGAGGGCTGCGGCGAGGGTGAGTGTGGCGCGTGCGCCGTCCTGTTAGATGGGAAGCTGGTCAACTCGTGCCTGGTTCCCATCGGGGCGATTGCCAAACGAGAGATCACGACGATCGAAGGCTACCGGCATACCCGGCGCCACGCAGTACTGGCTGAGTCCTTCAGCGAGGAAGGTGCTGTGCAGTGTGGGATCTGTACCCCGGGCATGATTATGGCCGCCGAGGCGCTATTATCCGAACATCCGGAACCCACCTCGGAGCAGATCAAGGAAGGTCTGTCAGGGAACCTCTGCCGGTGCACGGGCTACAACATGATTGTCCGTGCCGTCGCCCGAGCGGCTGAGAAAGGGAAGGGGCTATGGTAAACGCTTACAGACCGGCGAGTTTCGCAGAGGCCCTCCGCATCCGGCAAGAGCGCCGTGTCATTCCCTTCGCCGGCGGGACCGATCTCATGGTCAAGCACCGCCGTCACAGCGGGCTCGCACCGCAGTTCGACCACCCCATTCTACTCCTGGGACACCTGGAGGAACTATGTACGGTTGACAGCGCGGAAAACGAACTGGTTATCGGTGCGTCGACCACGCTCGCTGACCTCGCCAGACACAGTGAAACGCCGGAGGCGCTCAGACAGGCTATTGCCGAAATCGCATCGCCTGCTCTGCGCAACGTCGCCACCCTCACAGGGAATATCTGCAACGCATCTCCGGCGGGGGACACGCTGCCTGCGCTGTATTGCATGAACGCGTCGCTGGTTCTCGTCTGCTCCGGTGGAGAACGCCAGATGAACATCGACGAGTTCATTCTGGGGCCGGGACAGACCGCTCTCCGCGCGGACGAATTGGTCAGGGCCGTCGTCATTCCACGCGAATCCTTTGATCTGACCCACTATCGCAAGGTGGGTACACGCCGGGCAAATGCGCTCGCGAAGCTGTCTTTTCTCGGGTTGGCAAGCTCCGAAGGCGAAGTCATTCGGGACCTCAGGGTCGCATTCGGTGCAGTTGCGCCTACCGTCGTGCGCGCGAAGGAATTGGAGCGTGAGTATGCCGGATGCCGCAAGAAAGAGCTGGAACAACACCGCGGTGCGCTCGTAGACGCATACGCAAAGCTGATCGTGCCAATCGATGACCAACGGTCAACAGCCCACTATCGCAAGGCCATCTGCCTGCGGCTGTTAGAGCAATTCCTGGCGGAAATCACACGCGACGGGGCCTGAGGGCGGCGAATCAACGCGGCACCGGTGGCAGAAATGGTTGTGGACAATGCCGACAATTTACGAAGAGCTACTGGAACTTCAGAAGTCCGGCGGGGAAAGTGTCCTCGTTACGGTCGTCGAGAAAGAGGGCTCCGGGCCATTGCCGCCCGGGGCGAAGATGCTCGTTCACCGGGACGGGCGAACCACGGGAACCGTCGGGGGAGGCGAGTTGGAGCGGCTCGCCACCGCAAGAGCGAGCGACCTGTTGCGCGCCAGGCAATCGCACCTCCAACGCTATGCCTTGCTGGACCACCATCGCGTTGCGGAAGAAGAGGAAGCAACCGGTATGGTGTGTGGCGGCAAGGTAACCCTGTTCTATGAATACATATCTCCCGGGCCCCACCTCTACATATTCGGAGGAGGGCACATTGGCCATGCACTTGCATATCATCTACGCACTCTACCTTATTACGTGACAATCATCGACGATCGTCCGGGCATCGCGCAGAGTTTGCCTGCTGT
>CAZPTF010000198.1:0-2620 GCA_964589015.1 uncultured Anaerolineae bacterium | reverse complement strand
CACTGGACGGAGAGCATGTCCCGGAGGGCAGTTTCTTCGTTATCGCGACTCCTGCACATGCGGCGGATTATCTCGTCCTCCGCAGGTTGATCGCTGGCGACTGGAAACCACGTTATGTTGGGCTGCTATCCTCACGCAGCAAAGCGACCACGTTCATACGCAAGTTGCGAAAAGAGCTGGGCGAGAAAATCGATTTCAGTGCATTGTACACGCCAGTCGGGTTGGATCTGGGTGGCAGCTCGGCTGACGAAATCGCCATCTCGGTCATTGCCGAAATCCAGGCAGTGCGTTATGGACGGCTGGGACACAGGCACCTGACGACCAGTAGTGAGCCACGAACGGAGGCCAACCCCAATGCTTAATCTGATTCTAATACCAGACTCATCTGGGGTTAATGTGTCCATCGCATAATGCAGGTGGCAAGGCCATCCGTGATTGCTCCACTGGATCTCCATCAGCCGTGGTATTGCCGCTGGACAAGTATTTGCTAAATCCCTGCCCGTATGTTAGAATACGCGATGCGCTCAAGCCCTACTGGGCGGCGATGAAGAGAAATTATCACGTGCGCGCCATATCGATTTGTCTGAAGGGGGACATCCCCTCGCACAAATGCATATTCTTGCCAGTTGGGGCATTGACGACCTTGCAGTCTCCTACGCCTGTGTTCCTTTCCCTTGTCTATTATCCCTTATCTGTGTTTGTGATGTCTTGACAAGGGCTGAGTATGCCTGACGTTCGATTGGGTTGCTGCAAGTGCCTTCAGGGCGCGCTAAGCCATAACAGAAAGACAGCTTGAAGTAGGACACTCCGTAAGGGTGTACTCTGCGAAAGGAGTCAGATCCTATTATATGGGACAGATCATTGGAAGCATACTGGAAGGGAGGTGGACAGGGTGGATTATCAATCTGATCCTTGTCCCCTTGCTGATTCTCATCATCATTCTCCTCCCACCAATCTCCGCACTGGAGCGCATATTCGAAACCGGCTATGCATCTTTTGGCACGGAGGGTGGTGTACTGCAGGATCCGGACGGTACCCAGGTAATCATGCTACCGGAAGGGATGCCGGAAGGAAAGGTCAAAGCCAGACTCAACACCTTTTCCAGAACAGACTTCCTGACAGGATCCGCAGGGAGAGATCTGCTGAAAGCTGCAGAAGTGATCCCCGCCAATCTGATCATGAAAAGCCCGTTCTACAGTATCGAAACCAAAGGCAATGATCTCCCCTCAAAGGTACTCGCCTATGTTCCCATCCCAAACGATGCGGAACCATATCGGACGTTAGACGCTTATTCATGGACGGGTTCTGAGTGGAAATGGTTGCCCAGTCACATTCTGCCGGGCGAAGACCGGCTCGAACTCAAGCTCTCGGAGCTGCCGCGCTCGATTGCCGTCATGCAGACCAAACCAATCGCGCCGACGATCGCTGGTAGCGTTGACAAAGGTGCGGAAATCGCTCCTGAGGCTAGAAACGCGCTCGTCGAGGTCAACCCAAAAGGACTGTTCCTGAACAACGATGGCAGTATCGGTGGTGACTTGGGCGCATTATCCCCCATCGCGCACGAGGGCACCTTCATCCTGATGCCGACGATCCGAAACGTCGGTGACGACAGTGTCGTGCGCAGTGATCTCATCGACAACTTGCTGGTCGACGACAACACGAGAAGCCGGCACATCATGGCCATCGTCGGATTGGTCGTACAGAATATGTATGCCGGCATCGATATCGACTATCAAGGCATCAATCCCGCGCTCCGAGAAGACTACAGCAAGTTCATCGCCGAGCTGGCGCGCGCACTGCACGACAACCAGAAACTGCTGACTGTCCACGTCAGCCCGGCTCTCCAGGTAGCGGCAGACCGCTGGGAAACGGGGGCTTATGACTGGGAAGCGCTTGGGCAGGCCGTCGATGCGCTCAAGATTCCCGCCATTCCGGAGCCGCACGCCTATGTCCCGGGCGGCCAGATGGAGCAGATGTTGGACTGGGCGGTTGGTTCGACTAACCGCTACAAGATCGAGTTGTTGATTTCCGCCCGCAGTGTAGAGCAAATCGACAACTCACTACTCAGACTCTCGTACACGCAGGCACTCAAACCGTTCACACAGGTCAAAGTAGAAGACGAGAAGCAGGTCGTGAACCCCGGCGAACAGATCACGCTGGGTCTGACCGGTATGCAGCAATCAACCGGGTTGCAATTCGACCAGGCCACCGGAACCTACTGGTACAGCTACGTGAACGGCGGTGGCAAGAAGCACACCGTCTGGCTGAGCAATGCCTCGAGCCTGGCCCGAAAACTGCAACTGGTATCCCAATACAACCTGCGCGGCGTAGCTATCGACAATCTGTTGGGTGAACCCAACGACCGTCAGAGCTGGGAAGTGATCCAGAAATTCCACGAGTTGGTGGTACCGCCGGTCCAAAGCCAGTTCGACGTAGTCTGGCGAGTCAAGGACGCCAATGGCGGTACAGTACAAGAGGAACGACGATCGTTGTCCGATCCGAAGTTTGTCTGGACCGCCCCGCAGAGTTCAGGGAACTACTCCATCGAAGCAGCAGTCTCGGCTGATGGGCAGATCGCCAGTGTAGACGACGAGACCAGCAACAAAGTCGCATTGTTGGT
>CAZPTF010000197.1:0-7607 GCA_964589015.1 uncultured Anaerolineae bacterium | reverse complement strand
CACCGCTTGCCCCTTCGCCGTCTCGAAACCGGCTGGCAGCATGCTCGTTTCGCTGTCCGGATACTCCGCCAATGCGGCCTATGCTCCCTCCCGGCGCTTGTCCGACGCCAGCTGTCGTTACGTGCCGCTCGCGTCATTCATCTGCAAACGCGCCGAGCGGCGCCACCAACAATAGGACCAATACGAGCAGACCACTGCACAACCTCTCGAATTTCATTGTCTCCTCCCCACCTGATAGCCTGTCTTCTAAACGCATGCGTATTATATCATCGATTGCCGATTATCGCACGTTGTGAACGCGCCTCCTGCGGTGGACCTGGCGCTCCCCGGCCCTGGGGGCCGTCCCGGAGATCGACAACGCGGCGATTGGCAGGACGCCGGCCCGCGCGGGGATGAATTCCCCGCGCTACTGCACGGCGCCCGCTGAAGCGGGCTTGGTTGCCAGCATCACGGGTGACGCGGCGGGCGTGAGAATCCGTGCCATCCTGCGCATCCGCTGTTCTCCGTCAGAAGGCACCACGCGTCGCCCCCAGTGTCACCCCACACGCGCACGAAAAAGGGGATGGTGTCCCGCACCATCCTCCTCATGTGCAACCACAGTGCGTTTACTGCGCCTTCTTCGCCAGCGCGGCGCGGACACCGGCGGCGTAGTCGGGATGTACCTGCTCGAAGAGCGCGAGTTGGCGCTGGACAATGTCGTCGGGCACACCCTGCATCGCAGCGGCGATGTTGGAGAAGAGCCGTGTCTTCTGCCCGGCATCGAACAGATTGAACAGCGCACGCGGCTGGCTGAAGTCGTCGTTGCCGGCGCGGTGATCGTAGCGTGCGGCGTCACCGGAGATCTTGAGCGGCGGCTCGGCGAAGGACGGATCCTCGACCGGCCCACCGCACGAGTTGGGCTCGTAGTAGGCATCCGGATTCGGGTTGTTCGCGAAGAAACGCATCGGCCCATCCTTGTGATAGTGATTCACCGGCGAACGTGGGGCGTTCACCGGCAGCGCCTCGTAATGCGTGCCGAGACGGTAACGGTGCGCGTCGGCATAGGAGAACACGCGCGCCTGCAGCATCTTGTCCGGCGAGAAACCGATGCCCGGCACGATGTTCGATGGCGAGAAGGCGGCCTGCTCGATCTGCGCGAAGTAGTTGTCCGGATTGCGGTTCAGCTCCAGCAAGCCCACCTCGATCAGCGGGTAGTCACCGTGCGGCCAGACCTTCGTCAGATCGAACGGATTGTACGGGGTCTTCTCCGCATCGCTCTCGGGCATGATCTGCACAAAAAAGCGCCACTTCGGGAAATCGCCGCGCTCGATCGCCGAGAACAGATCCTCCTGCGTCGATTCGCGCGTCCGCCCGACGACCTCGGCGGCCTCGGCGTTCGTCCAGTGCTGGTGCCCCTGCAGCGTCTTGAAGTGAAACTTCACCCAGAAACGCTCATTCTGCGCATTGATGAAACTATACGTGTGGCTGCCATACCCGTTGATGTGGCGCACGCCGATGGGCAGGCCGCGGTCGGACATCAGGATCGTCACCTGATGGAGCGACTCGGGCGAGAGCGACCAGAAGTCCCACATCGCCGTGTTCGAGCGCAGGTTCGTCCGCGGATGCCGCTTCTGCGTGTGGATGAAGTCCGGGAACTTGTAGGGATCGCGGATGAAGAAGACCGGCGTGTTGTTGCCGACCATGTCCCAGTTGCCCTGCGCGGTGTAGAACTTGAGGGCGAAGCCACGCACATCGCGCTCGGCGTCGGCAGCGCCCATCTCGCCGGCCACCGTCGAGAAGCGCGCCAGCATGTCGGTCTGCTTGCCGACCTCGGCGAAGATCCTGGCCTTCGAGTAGCGCGTGATGTCGTTGGTGATGGTCAGCGTGCCGAACGCACCCCAGCCCTTGGCATGGACCACCCGCTCGGGGATACGCTCGCGGTTCTGATGCGCCAGCTTCTCCAACAACTGGTAGTCTTGCATCAGTACCGGACCGTGCGGACCGGCGGTAAGCGCGTTCTGGTTGTCGGCGATGGGATTGCCGGCAGTCGTCGTTAAAATCGGTTTGTCGGTCATTGTCATACTCCTTTCCTTTCTGGTACGAGATTCGGGTATAACCCGGATCACTGCTCCGTGAATCGAGACCCACGGCTCAATACAAACTCCAATGCACTCTGGAGGCTGCACCCGTTCGGTTGCCAGCGGCATTCGCCGGCCATCCTCAACTGCCGCACATGATTTTCACTATTTTAAGATAATCATTCTCCACAAATAGCCAAAAAAAAGAGCACGTGATCACCTCTGGCATTGTGGGCAGATCCCAAACAAGTCCACGCGATGGCTTACGAGTTGGTAACCTGCCGCACGCACACTTTCCTGCAGCACGGCGATCGAATCGTCGCGCTCGAAATCGACGATCTTCCCACACCGAATACAGATAAGGTGGGGATGCGGATACGGTTTGTTGCCGTCGTACCGGTTGTGTTGATCGTGAAAGCAGATTTCCAGGACCTCGTGCATATCCTTGAGCAGCGAAACCGTTTTGTAGATCGTCGCCAGGCTGGTTGTGGGGAAGTTCGCCCTGACCTGCTCGTAAATCTGCTCCACACTGGGATGTCCACGACTCTCAGCGAGAACCCTGAGCACTGCCACACGCTGCGGGGTTACACGATGACCTTGCTCCCGCAACCTGCTGATCATTTCATCTACTCGTTCGTCGACATCGGCCATCGGTGGTGGCTCCACAACCTCATTTTCGAGAATCATTTTCCAATAATAATGATAACATGATAACGGCCAAATGTCAAGATGCGCTTGCTGGATAGCAGTATGCCCCAAAACTACTGTAAGCGCCGCAGCTCCGCGCCGAATTGGTATACCGGAGATACCGTGGTATAATATTGAACAGCTTTTCACCACCAGAGCCGCCCAGTACGCGTCCAGTTGGGCCAGCAAGGAACCGCAAGCTCCAACGCCACACGCGATACCGGGGCTCATTGACAGGCGGGGTAGACACGAACCATGCTCAGCAATGTGATTTCCGGTACCGGCAGTGGCAACACCATTCTGGGATGGATCGATGTCGCGTCGATCGGCATCGAGCTGCTCGCGGTTGTGATTATTGTCGGTGCTATTCTCTATTCCACTCTACGCTACATCTACCAGGAGCTTTTCCGGCTCGGTTCAGCGGACCGCCGCTACGGGCAGTACAAACTGAGCCTGGGTAAGTCACTCTTGCTGGGTCTGGAAATCCTCGTTGCCGCCGATGTCGTGCGCACGGTTGCGCTGGATGCCACCCTGCAGAGCGTCATCGTCCTGGGACTGTTGGTTTTGATCCGAACTTTCCTGAGCTGGTCGCTCGTCGTCGAGCTCGAAGGGCACTGGCCCTGGCAGGTGCAGCGCGAACGAGAGGCGCTGCAAAGCACTGACAGGCTGTAGCGCGCAGTAAGCCCGCGTCCCGCGCTCCGGTCGTTCCCTGACGTAGCGTTGGCATCCGAAACACACTGAGAGGAGCCTGCGTATGTTGTCGTTCTTAGGAGATCTCATCACCAGCGTCACTTTCCTGATCCCCGTCGTGCTGTTCGTCTACCACGTCTTCGCCATCTGTTTCGTCATCTTCAACGAGAAGGACGATTCGGGCAAGGCGATCGCCTGGGTCCTGGTCGTCGCGTTCATACCCTTCATCGGTTTCATTGCATATCTGCTCCTGGGCTTCAACTGGCGGGGACGCCGGGCGTATCACAAGCGCATCACGGATCGTTCTCCGCGCGCGTCAGCCGAGGCGCGCGTCGCTGCGGAGTCAGCCCGCGGGCCGGCGCTCAATGAACGGCAGCGGCTGCTGCGCAACATGATCACCGCCAGCCAGCCCTTGCCAGCGACCTACGACAACCACGCGCAATTGTTCTTCGACGGTCCCGAGAAATTCGCCGCGCTCCGGCGCGACATCGAGGCGGCGCAGCATCACATCCATCTCGAATACTTCATCTGGCAGCGTGACGAGTTCGGGAACGACCTGCGCGAGCTGTTGTTCCGCAAAATCGCCGAAGGCGTCGAGGTGCGCCTGCTGCTGGACGCTGCCGGTTGCAAGACGACCAGCCGCCGCTACCTGCGCGAGCTGCGCGAGCGAGGCCTGGCGGCCTACTTCTTCCACCCCACCACGCGCGCTGACCTGATGTTCATCAACCATCGCGACCACCGCAAGGCAGCGATCATTGACGGGCGCATCGGCTATACCGGTGGCTTCAACGTCGGCAACGAATACATCAACAAGGGGCCATTGGGTTTCTGGCGCGACACGCACGTCCGCCTCGAAGGCGGTGCAGTCCACGACCTGCAATCGGTCTTCCTGAGCGATTGGGCGTATGCGACGCGCGAGGACGTCAGCGGCGAGCACTACTTCCCGCCGAGCACGCACCCCGGCAACCTGATCGTCCAGATCAGCCCGAGCGGCCTCGACGTCGAGCGGCCGGCGATCCTGTACACGTATTTCCAGATGATCACCTCGGCACAGCGGACGATCCGTCTCTGGACACCCTACTTCATGCCCGAGCCGGGTCTGCTGACCGCGCTGCAGACGGCGGCGCTCTCCGGCGTCGATGTCAAGATCATTACGCCAGGAAGGTTCGACCACCCGCCGGTGCAATGGGCGGGCCGGACCTTCATGCCCGATCTGATGGACATCGGGATCGAATTCTACGAGTATCAAGATGGGTTCGTTCACGCGAAGACCATGTCCATCGATGACGATTTTGCGGCAGTCGGCTCCGCCAACTTCGACCACCGCAGTATGAGAATGGACTTCGAGCTGACCGCGGCATTCATCGGCAACGAGATCTCCGGGCAGCTCAACGCGCAGTTCGAGCGCGACATGGCTCACAGCAGAAAAGTAGAGCGGACGGATTTCATCGGCCGTCCACTCCTGACCACACTGAAGGAATCGTTGTCGCGGCTCGCTTCACCGCTGTATTAACTGCGCTGGCTCAGTCGATGATCTCCGGGTTAACGACGAGCGTCTTCACGGAGCGCGCCCGTTTGTCGGTAACGTCGTCGACTGCTTCTTTGATCCGCGCAAACGGATATTCGCTCTGCAGCGGCAGGACGTTGAGCTGCTTCTTCTCCATCATCCGCAGCACGCGCCGGTATGTCGGTGTCGCGCCCAGGCTGGTCACGACCTGAATCTCACTCGCGACCAGGTAATCGACGTCGAGTGGGATGCGGTCGACGCCGTACAGCCCGAGGATGAGTAGCTTGCCGCCAAGGCGGATCAGCCTGGTCGCCGTCTCTAGCGCCGCCGCGTTGCCGCTGGTCTCGATCACGGCGTGGGCCGGTTTGCCACCGAGCGCCGCGAGGAGTTGCGCCGGCGCATCCGCGTCGTGACGGCTCACCACCGCGTCGATGCCCGTCTCGAGGATCGCGCTCATCTTGTAGTCGCGCGAGCCGAGCAGCACCACCGTGGGTGCGCCGGCGATCTTTGCCAGTTGCGCCGCCAGCGCACCGATCGGCCCATCACCGATGACTACCACATCGTCTCCGGGCATGATGCGCATCAAATCAAGCCCGTGCAGGCCAACGCCCGCCGGCTCCGCAAGGGCCGCTTCACGCAACGATACACCGTCCGGTATCATGAAGGTATTCACCGCCGGGATCAAGACGTACTCGGCCATCGCACCCTGGTATTTCCCCGCCAGGCCAACTTCGCGCCGCGGCCAGCATAGTTCGGAGCGACCCTCTGCGCAGGCCTCGCAATGACCACAGGCCAGCGTCGTCTCGCCGATGACCCTGTCGCCCGGTTTGCGGTCCACAACGCCTTCGCCAACCTCTGCGATGATACCCGACCATTCGTGGCCCGACACGATCGGATACGACATGATGCCCATGCGGAAGTAGACCATCACACCGAGGTATACCTCGATGTCGGTCGCACACACACCGACGGCGGCCACACGGCACAAAACCTCGCCGGGACCCGGCTTCGGACGCGGGACATCTTCCCAGCGGGCGTCCCGCGGCCCATGGAATACGAGTGCTTTCATTGTCATTGCTGCAAGTCCTCCTTGAGCAGGTTTGAGATCCTCCCCCGCGCCGGCCGCTACAGCAGGTCGGTACGCGGCGAATTCATGGGGTTCTTGGGCCACGACGGTATCGTCGGATACGATCCGCCGACGGCTGCGCGCAACTCGCTGAAGTCCTCTTCGGTCAGCTTCGATGCAAACACGCGCACGCGCTCGCGCACCCGCTCCGGCGAGCTGGCGCCGATCACGGTCACATCCACGTGCGGCGACTTGAAGGAGAACGCCACCGCCGCCTCGGCCAGCGTGACGCCCTTCGCCACGCAGACCGCTTCCAGCCGGCGGGTCGCTTCGATCACTTCGGGCTTGGCCGGGCGATAGTTGTACATTGCATCGGGCGTGGCCCCGTACTGTAAGATCCAGCCGGCATAGGGCGCATTATTCAGAATGCTCAGATTCTTCGCGCGCGCACTCGCAATCACCTCGTTCATGGCTGCGGTGTTGAGCAGCGTGTAAGTGTGATACATCTGGAGGTGATCGATTGCACCGGTCGCAATCGCCCACTTGTGGCACTCGAGCGACACGGTCGCCATACCGATTGAGCGGATTATACCCTGGCTTTTCAGATCGAGCAAGGCGGCCAGTGCGCCATCCTTGGCACCAATGTCCTCCAGGTTCTCCGGTTCCACATCGTGAATGTTGATGATATCGAAGTGATCGACTTTCAGTCGCTTCAGACTGCGTTCGACCGAGCGATAGACCGTCTTCGCCGAATACTCGCGGTAGACGATGCCCAGGTCATCGCAGTAGGAGCATACTTTGGTCGCCAGCACCATGTCGGCGGGGGGACCGGCGTCCTGCAGGCCGCGGCCGATGGCCTCCTCGCTGCCATACAGTGGTGCGGTGTCCACGTGACGGATGCCCGCAGCGAAGGCAGTGCGCAGGATCTCGACCACCTTCTCGTGCGGCTGCCGCAGCGGCCAGACGGCACTGCCGATGCCGAAGCGCGAGCTGCCGATGCCCGTGCGACCCAATATCACACGCGGTACCTCCGGCAGGTCATGTTCAGTTGTAGTTGTGCTCATGTCGTGTTCTCCTTGTCTTGATGCCTATTTGGGTATCGCTTCGTGCAAACGCCCTTTCATCCACACAGGTCAAGTCGACGGCCCGAGATTGTTCGTTTCGCCAGCGGAACGAACCCACGCCTGCATACACGTCCTTGCGCCCCTCTTGACCGGCGCATCCCGCTGCGCACAGCCGCTGGTGCGCGGTTCATCAGGCCCGCTGGAGCCGCACCATTCAGTATGGCCTGGCGCCGTCGCCGCAATCGACGGCGACCAGGCCGCACACCCGTGTGACGTCGCATCGCCCGCCGCACTGCAGCCAGGATCCCGATCTGACTGCCACAGTTCGCCTCGATCCACGGGTCGCTGCAACGTCACAACTCAAAACAGATCCATCGTGTTCGTGCCATAGCTGACATGCACACACTTGGTCTGCTGGTAGTGATCCAGAGTGGTTTTGAAGTTCTCGCGGCCGAAACCGGACATCTTGTAGCCGCCAAAGGTCGAGTGCATCGGCGAATCGAGATAGGTATTCACCCACACCCGCCCGGATTGAA
>CAZPTF010000196.1:2160-7607 GCA_964589015.1 uncultured Anaerolineae bacterium | reverse complement strand
TGTCGCCGGTGCCGAAAGCCAGCTCCAACACCCGCGGGCCGAACAAATGGTCGATGCCTGCCCGCCCCCACTCACGCCATTGGCCCAATGATACCAGGCGACTGACCACATCGTAGCTCCAGGCCATTTCGTTGTAGAGGAGATGAAAGCCAAAATAGAGCAGAACGCTGTAGATGCGGTGCGGCAAGGTCACGCGAAAACCCCGAAATTCACCAGAGCGATACCCAGCTCTTTCAGGCGGTCTCTGATCGTGGGAGCGCACAGGATCGCCAGTTCTTGCTCGCGCTGCCAGTTGTAGCTGCTCACCGCCGACAATGCCTCGTCGGCCAACCCCGGGTGGACCATGATTTCGGACACACCCTCGGGTATGGCAGCCAGGACGGCGAGCATACGCGCGACGGTGAGGTCCTGATCTCCGATGAATCCGACGAAAAAGTGGTCTGGGTGAGAGACCGGACGGTCGTGCAAGATCGTCCGGTCGGCCTCCAGAATGAAAGAAATCACCTCGGGTGTGAGGCCAAAATTCGCACCAAAGGCTGCCGAGGCACCGTCGTTTGCTGCCTCGATGGCGAAAGGCACGCGCGCCGGCAGGTTTTCTCGCTCCGCCAGTTTCAAGTAGAGCTCGAAAATCGGCGGGTAGAGGTGGATAAAGTGATGGCAATCGAGGTGATCCGGTTCGCCGGCCGCCGCACGGAACACGGCCAGTTGCGCCTGCCATTCCGCCCAGAGCTCATCCAGGTCAAGCTTGTCCAGGCGCGTCTGCCAGATGTCAGCGCTCCAGAAATCTCCGGATGGGTCCATCAGGCTGGGGACCTGATCTGCGGCGAGGATGGGCGTCCCTGCGGTGAAAACCAGGTGGACGCCCAGTCCAAGTCCGGGCTCTTGACGAGCCAGCCGCAAAGATTCGGTGGTCCCGGGCATGTTGACCATCGCTGTCGTGCTGCTCACTATGCCTTCGCGATGGGCGCGTAGAATCCCTTGCACGATACCATTTGTCCGCCCATAGTCATCTGCATTTACGATGAGGTTCTTTACCAACGCTATCCTCCGGAGACCCTCCGCATGGACTCAACCCAAACTCGACAGGACGAACCGTGGTCCTGTTTCCTGACCGCCCAGGGGTGTGTGCTACGCGCCAAACTTGGCCAGACGCAACGCATTGGCCATCAATAGCGGCAGAATGTCCGTCGCGTGGAAGTGCCCCAGCCCGCCACGTGTACACTCGATTTCAGAGAACGCCGTCGCTGCGTCCGGGCGGCAGTAGGCCGACCAGATCAACGTGGGCACTGGATGCCAGCTATGGGCCTTGAGTCGCGCCGGAGACGAATGGTCGCCCGTCACGGCAATCACGTCCGGCTTGAGTGCGAGCAGTTCGGGGATCAATGCATCGGTCTCTTCGATGATGTGTACCTTGCCGTCGAAGTTTCCGTCCTCACCATAGCTGTCGGTCTTCTTGACGTGCAGGTAGAAGAAATCGTAGCCGGTGAAGTGGGTCTTGAGTGTCTCGAATTCGCTGGCGATGTCATCACCGGTGGGCAGCAGGTCCATTCCCACCAGCTTGGCGACACCGCGGTACATGGGATAGGTGGCAATCGCCGCGCATTTCAGCTTGAAGACCTCACCCATCAGCGGCAGGTCAGGTGTCTTAGCTATACCCCGCAGGGTCACCATATTGGCCGGATGGTGGTCGGCCAGGACCTCACGCGCGCGCGCGAGCCAGGCATTGATCACATCGGCGGTCGCCTGGGCCGCGGGGCGCTCTGCTACCGCCGGAAGCGGAGCCAGCCCTACCTGCTGGGGGTCGGTATCAGCGATCCCGTCGGTGAGGTCCTTGTTGCGGAAGACCACGACGAAGCGGTGTTCCTTGACCGGGCGAACGAACGTCTCCACGCCGGGGATTTCGATGGTTTGCAACAGGGTGCACAACTTGCTGGATTGCTCCGTGGCGATGCGCCCCGCACGCCGATCGGAGATCAGGCCGTTCTCGTCGAGAGAACAGAAGTTGCCACGGGCGGCCAGATCGTCCGGACCGAGCTCGAAACCGATGCCGACTGCTTCCAGCACACCGCGTCCGATCTCGTAGCGGATCGGGTCATAGCCGAATAGTGACAGATGGGCGGGGCCACTGCCGGGCGTGATTCCTGGCGCGATCGGGATGCTTTGCCCGCAAATGCCTTCCATTGCCAATTTGTCCAGATTGGGCGTCTTGGCGGTTTCCAGCTCGGTCTTGCCGCCTGGTACCATTGGCAATCCACCCAGACCGTCCATAACCAAGAGAACGATCCTGGTCTTTCCTTCCTCGGCCAACTCTCGCATCAAGTCGAAATTACTCATTGCTCCTCCTCGCTGTATCTCAGGTTCATTTTCGTTTGAACATGCTGGCGGCCACTCGACTGCACCCGTCATGTGTGGCTGCGGGCGATTGCACAGGCGCCGTGCCCGGCTGCAGTGGGCTGGGGTCGAGGCTGACGGCTGGCGACATATTGCTCTGAATGGCCCGAAACACGTCGGCACGCCCCATACCCTGCGCGTTGATGTCGGCTCCCATCGAGACCGCCGTTTGTTTGAGAATCTCTTTGACCTGTGCCGGCTTCAACTCCGGACGCCGTTGCAGAATCAGCGCGACGGCCCCCACAGCCTGGGGCGTCGCCATGCTGGTACCGGACATCTCGGTGTAGTAGTCGTCGATGACACGACCAACACTGGCCCCTCGCGCCCGACAGGAGATGATGTTGTCTCCCGGGAAACAGACATCCGGTTTGGAACGACCGTCCTGCGTCGGTCCTCGTCCGGAGAAGTCCAGCACGGTGTCGTCGTCCGAGGAGGCACCGACGGTGATCACATTCCGCGCTACGCCCGGTGCGCCGACGGACGAGCGGCGTGGTCCCGAGTTCCCTGCCGCCGTACAGACGACAATTCCGGCGCGGGCTGCCATGTCGCACGTTTCCGACAGTGCGTCGGTGCCATCGCCCGGACCATCGCTGCCCAATGACAGACCAATGATGTGTACGCGTTGGGAAACGGCCCACTCGACACCGGCCATGACGTCGCTCATCATGCCGGAGCCATCGGCGTCGAGCGCTTTGGCAATATACAGGGTCGCTGCGGGGGCGACACCGCGGTAGCGGCCTCCGCTGGCCGCCCCGCTGCCTGCTGCCGCGCCGGCAACGTGGGTACCATGCCCACAATCGTCAAGATAGCTGCCCCCGCGCAGATTGACCCCGGTAGCGATGCGGCCCTGAAAATCAGGGTGACTGGCATCGATTCCGGTATCGATGATGGCGATCCTGATGCCCTGTCCGGTGTAATTCAGGTTCCACGCCTGTGGCGCGTTGACCCGGGCAGTTGCACTGTCCAGACAGGTATGCACCGGAAGATCCAGCCAGATACGCTCGATTTCCGGTGCGGCAGCCAGGGTTGCCACTTCGCGGGGGCGAGCATCCCATGCCGCTCCACGGAAGAAGCCATAATGGTACTTAGGCCGCGCCCCATCGACAAACGCCCGGGTTGTGACCAGCCCTTCTCGATACTTGACAATGATAGGGATTTTGTCTTGATTGTCAACCGCATTCATAGCCCGCACAACTGACCGGGTCAATTTGCCTCGCATCTTCGTCAACCTCCGTGTCGCAGTGAACCTATCAGTCCATAGTCCGCACAGGCGTGTCCTCTTCCAGTTTGGAGACCCAGCTTTCGTTGCTCAGCGCGAGGAACGAGCGGCCGGTCCCACGCAAGGCGAGCTTGCGCGTCAGTGCGAAAGTACGTTTTACATCCAGGGCCAACGCCCGGCAGCGGCTTTCGTACTCGTGGGGGTCTCCGTCGACGGTGACGATCAAGTCGACGAGGCGGTCGGGGTTATTCTTCAACCGTTTCAGCAACGCAGCTTGCCCTTTGTCATTCATGGTGCCTCTCTCCGGAATACACGCGTGTTTATGGCACGACCTAAATATACCACCAGAGACCTGAAGGTCAAAACCGGGTAAATTCACAGGGAGAAGCATTGCCGTCTGCACGCGTCAGGGTGGTCCGCACGCTGCTACCGGGGCGGTCCGGTCACCAGGTCCTCTGGAACACAAGGTCATAGGAATAATGCCCCCAACAGAAGGAAAATCGATCCAGTTTGTCCTGGCATTCGGCTTCTTCTTGGCATACACCGCCGTTGATCATATCACCGATTTCCGGGTGATCGGAGCTGAGCCGCCGGCTGACCTCGCTTCGATACGGCGTGCCGTCTTCGCCTCGCTTAACATACAGCTCGAGCGTGTTGGCCCACAGATCGAAGTCAGCCCGGCCTGGTCCTTTTGAGCCGGTTACCAGCTCCAGGTTGTCGAAGGTGTCCCCGACCACCAATCCGTCCAGCGGGTTGCCATGTTTATCGATTACGGTTACATAGATGTTGTGCATCCAATGACAGCCACCGTCGACAAAGACCGGCAGCACATCCTGTTTGATCACGACGAAGTCAAGAGCTGGCGTTGGCGTGGCAGTGGGTCCCACGACCTGAATCGTCACAGTGAGTAGCCCGTTTCCGAGCGGGTTACCTGAGCCATCGACGACCCGCCAGGTGCCTGTGTGGGTGCCGGGCTCTTCGGGCGCCACCATCGGTATGGTGATGTCAACCTCATCGCCTGCCTCCACCGGCGGGATGAAGTCACCCTCCGCGGCACCGAGGCGCGCGCCGGACACGAAAGCCAGACGAATCGTCTCGGCCCAGGCTTCGCTGCCCGTGTTGCGCACGCGCCAGGTCTTGTCGAAGGTCTCGCCGGGTGCGAGCGCGCTGTTGTCCGGTACGGAGACGTCGGCAACAAATGCCACTGCCTCCGCGGGCACTGCCGCGTCGGTCGCGCGGGACTGAGCGGTTGCCGTCCGCCGGACACGTGATTCACGTGTCATCTGCGTATTTGCCGTGACCGTACCACGCGCATAATCGGTGGCGTGGGCCTGTGCAGTGGCAGTCCGGCGCACGTGCGAGGTGGCAGTGAGATAGATGGCAGGTGTTCCGGTCGAGCGCGTGCGGATCGTGCGGCTGGGTGTTGGGGTTGCTGTTGCTGTCGAAGGCGCAGTGGTTGTTCTCGACGGTGTTGGTGTGCGTGTTTGCCATGTGGCTGCTTGTGCTGGCTGGCTTGCTTCGCCGAACACTCCGCCGCTACCCGGCACCAGCACTCCCAGGATGAGCAGGACCCCGCTGATGATCCAGATTGGTATGCGATAACTCGCTCTCGCACGATGCCCGCTCTCCTGTCGCGTCTCAGACAATTGACTGATCTTGTCGCGCATAATAGTCCTTTCGAGCGTGATGTTTTCCAATGATCCACTTTTCCAAGTCGGGAAGTCCACGTATCCGGAACGGAGGTTCCGGTCTGCTCCCAATCACAGCCGATCGATTTGCGGCATGGCATGACCCGTGCTGCTCGCGCAAAAGCAAACTCCACTTCACCCGTATTTTT
>CAZPTF010000196.1:0-2060 GCA_964589015.1 uncultured Anaerolineae bacterium | reverse complement strand
AATTTGCCCTTGATGCGGTTCAGGAAACAGGGTGCGGGACCGATCAGTGAGGTGTCCGGCAGTCCCAACCGGGCGATGCGCCCGCGGAGCTCATGATAGAGGGCTTCGGACTGCTGCCGGCAACGCGCCTCGTTCGGATGGGTGTAGAGCAGGCGAGCCAGTCTGCTGTAAGGGGGATAGCCCTGCGCGCGCCGAAAGGCCAGTTCCTCGCCGTAGAACGCGGCGAAGTCGTGCCGTCCCGCGGCCCGTATCGCGTAATGGTCCGGAGTGTAGGTCTGGATGAAGACCTGTCCACCCAGGTCACTCCGCCCGGCGCGCCCCGCTACCTGGGTGAGCAACTGAAACGTCCGTTCTCCGGAACGGAAATCGGGCAAGTACAGCGCCGTATCTGCACTGATGACTCCGACCACGGTTACTCGTGGTAGATCGAGCCCCTTGGCGATCATCTGCGTGCCAATCAGGATGTCGGCCTCGTGGTTCATGAACTCGGCCATGATCCGCTCGTGGGCTCCTTTGTCGCGGGTCACGTCTCGGTCCCAGCGCAGAAGGCGGGCGTTGGGGAATGCCTCTTGGGTCAATGCGGCAACTTTCTCCGTGCCGATGCCGAAGAACTTGATGCGCACGCTGCCGCACTGCGGGCAGTAGTCCGGTGCGGGGACCTGCCGGTTGCAGTGGTGACAGCGGAGCGCTTCGCCTTTGGCGTGGTAGGTGAGGGGGACGGTGCAGTGCGTACATTTGATGACTTCACCACAGTCCCGGCACATTACGAACGTTGCTGTTCCGCGCCGGTTCAGGAACAGGATGACCTGCTCGTGTGCATCCAGGGCGTTGGCGACAGCTGACGACAATGCACGGCTGAAAATCGAGCGGTTGCCTTGGCGCAGTTCCTCACGCATATCGACTACCTCAACCGGCGGCAAGCCATCACCGTCCGTGTCCGGTGCAGAAATGGGTGTCCGGCTGTCATTACCCGGTTGGCGTACGACGATGCGCTGCGCCAACTCGAGGAGCCTGTATGTTCCTTGTTGTGCCCGTGCGTAGGACAGGACGTCGGGTGTGGCGCTGCCGATCAACAGCGTCGCGCCGGTGAGCTCCGCGAGTTTTGCAGCGGCATCCCGGGCATGGTAGCGTGGCTCGATGTCCTGTTTGTAGCTGGCATCGTGTTCCTCGTCGATGATGATCAGGCCGAGATTGGGTACAGGTGCGAACAGGGCCGAGCGTGTGCCAACTACCACCGGGAAATGCCGCGAGCGGATCTGCCGCCATTGATCGTAGCGCTCACCCGCCGATAATTCACTGTGCTGTACCGCGACCCGTCCCGGGAAACGGGATGCAAACCGCGCGATAGTCTGGGGCGTCAGAGCGATCTCGGGAACGAGAACGATCCCTCCGCGGCCACGTTCGAGCACGGCCTCCAGTGCGCGCAGGTAGATCTCGGTTTTCCCGCTGCCGGTAACACCGTGCAATACGAACTGCTCCGCGCGTTCCCTATCCAGCGCCTGGTAGACCGCCTCCCACACTCGCTCCTGATCGGGCGTCAGGACGGGTGCTGTGCGCGGAACGAAGGTGCGTCCCGCCAACGGGTCGCGGTAGACCTCTTCCTCTTCGAGCCGGATCAGACCGTGGGCCTCCAAATCACGGAGGATGGCCAATGTCGTCGCGGTTTGTGCATACACCCAACCCAACCAGACTGGCTCGCCCTCCCGCTTCAGGAAATCCAGGGTGGCCAGGTGTTTCTCGCTTCCCCGCAGGCGGATGATCTCGTTCTCGGCTTCGGCGGGAGAGATGGCCAGCGCCACGGCAGGCTGCTGTACGATTACGCCGCGTTCCTCCAATGACTTCAGCGGGCTGTCTTTGCATTTCGCCCGTTCCATGACGGTGTTTGCATCCAATCCGCCGGCACCCGCCTCGCGTAGCACCAGGAGCACATCGGCTTGCTTCGAGGCGCGTCCCAGGAGCAGCCGTTTGCGCATAATGTCTTCATCGCTGGCCACAAGCCGGGCCAACCGGTCGATCTTGGGGCGCACTCGTGAATCTCCCAGGCGTTGCCGCTTGGCGAT
>CAZPTF010000195.1:591-7643 GCA_964589015.1 uncultured Anaerolineae bacterium | reverse complement strand
GACCGACCGGCAGTATACGATCGCGAGGCAAGTCTTGAAAGAGCTCGATTCTCGCCTGCGCTTCCTCGTCGACGTCGGGTTGGATTACCTCACCATCGATCGTACGGCCGGAACTCTCTCCGGAGGAGAGGCGCAGCGTATTCGCCTCGCCACACAGATCGGTTCGCAGCTGATGGGGGTCTTGTATATTCTCGATGAACCTTCCATTGGGCTGCACCAGAGGGACAACGCGCGTCTCATCGCCACGCTGAAACGGCTTCGCAATATGGGTAACACCGTCATGGTCGTGGAGCACGATGCCGATACGATCTGCGCCGCCGACTGGATCGTTGACCTCGGGCCCGGCGCAGGCGAACATGGCGGGCATATCGTCTGTAACGGCGATCTGGCGACGCTCAGGTCGTGCGAACACTCCCTTACCGGACAATTCTTGACCAGGAAACGCCAGATACCAATACCACGTACCAGGCGAAATGGCAATGGGAAGAAGCTGGTCATCCACGGAGCAGCAGAAAACAATCTGAAGAACATCGATGTGGAGATCCCGCTTGGCAAGTTCGTCTGTGTGACTGGCGTATCCGGATCAGGGAAAAGCAGCCTGATCATCGAGATCCTTTACAGACAATTGGCGCAGAGCATCCTGAGAACGAGAGATAAAGCGGGCAAGCATCGTGACATCCAGGGCATCGAGTATCTGGATAAGGTCATCGACATCAACCAGACACCCATCGGGCGAACGCCACGCTCCAATCCCGCGACGTACACGAACGTGTTCACCGACATTCGCTCACTCTTTGCCTCCGTCCCGGAAGCAAAAATGCGCGGATACGGAGCGGGTCGATTCTCGTTCAACGTCAAAGGTGGGCGTTGCGAGGCATGTCGGGGTGACGGCATTCTGCGGATCGAGATGCAGTTCCTGCCCGATGTCTATGTACCCTGTGAAGTATGCCACGGACAGCGTTACAATCGAGAAGCACTCGAGATCGAATACAAAGGGAAAAACATCTCCGCAGTCCTGAACATGACCGTCGATGAAGCACGCGAGTTCTTTGGTAACATTCCACGTATCCAGCGTAAATTGCAGACACTCCAGGATGTCGGGCTAGGCTATATCCGTCTCGGACAGCCGGCAACGACTCTGTCCGGAGGGGAGGCACAGCGCATCAAGTTGGCCAAGGAACTGTCGCGTCGTTCGACCGGAAAGACCATGTACATTCTCGACGAGCCAACTACCGGACTGCATTTTGCGGATATCGACCGGCTGTTGCAGGTATTGAACCGCCTGGTCGACGCAGGCAATAGCGTCATCGTCATCGAGCACAACCTGGACGTTATCAAGACTGCGGATTGGATCATCGACTTGGGGCCTGAGGGCGGAGAGCAGGGAGGAGAGGTTATTGCGGTAGGGACTCCTGAGATGATCACTGCAACCACTCATTCGTTCACAGGCCAGTTCTTGAAACGTGCGCTCGAGGACTCTCCTGCAGGTTGCCACAGCGACGAAAAGCTAGCGGAAGGGGTTTGAAATGGCGATAGATATTTATGATGTCATCATCGTTGGAGCGGGCCCTGCTGGCATCTTCGCCGCGCTGGAGCTCAGCCGTAATGGCATTGAGAGGATTGCGATTCTCGATAAAGGCTCTATGATCGCCCAGCGCCGCTGCCCCGCCCGTGAACGTGCCGGACGGTGTCTGCACTGTACGCCGTGCGCCCTGGTGGCCGGTTGGGGAGGCGCAGGCGCATTCTCTGACGGCAAACTTACCCTTTCACCGCAAGTGGGTGGGCACCTCGCGGACATGCTGGGAGCAGACACTGCTCAAGCACTGATCGACGAGGTCGACGATACTTACGTCCGCTTCGGGGCGACTGGTCCGGTGTACGGCAAGATCAACGATGACATCGAGCGCTTGAAGCAGCAGGCTGCGCTCGCCGAGCTCAAACTGCTCACCGTGCCCATTCGACACATGGGGACCGAACGTTCCGGCGATATTCTGTCTGCCATGTATGCCCAGCTCGCCCAGCGCGGTGTCCAGATTCTGATGAACACCGGTGTTGCGCAGATCACAACCGAGAACGGTCGGGTCAGTGGTGTGCTTACACACGACAGGCAAAGGCTTCAGAGCCGGTACGTCATCGTCGCCCCAGGGCGAGAAGGTGCGGCCTGGCTGACCGACCTCGCCCGCACGCTGCGCATCCCGGTCCAGCCCAACCCGGTGGATATCGGTGTCCGTGTCGAATTGCCCGCATCCATCATGGAGCCACTCACCAAGCTCGTATATGAGCCAAAGCTCCATTACTATTCACGGTCGTTCGACGACAAGGTCCGGACTTTCTGTGTCTGCCCGTACGGAGAGGTCGTCACGGAATACGCTGGCGATGTGGTTACGGTGAACGGGCACAGCTACGCCGATCAGCGCACCGAAAACACCAACTTCGCCATTCTGGTCAGCAAGCATTTCACCGAGCCGTTTCGCGAACCCATTGCTTATGGCAAGTACATCGCCCATCTGGCAAACCTGCTGAGCGGCGGCGTGATGGTGCAACGCCTGGGCGACCTGAAACAGGGCCGCCGCACCACCGAACAACGGCTGAGTCGTTGTATCACACGCCCCACGCTGAAATCGGCCACACCTGGTGATCTCGGGCTGGTCCTACCTTATCGTTATATCGTCAACATCATGGAAATATTCGAAGCAATGGACAAGCTCGCTCCGGGTGTCGATTCCAGACACACTTTGCTATACGGTGTCGAGGTGAAGTATTATTCTTCCAGGCTGGAACTGAGCACGCAGTTGGAGACACCAGTCCACAACCTGTTCGCCGCTGGCGACGGAGCAGGAATAACGCGCGGTCTTGTCCAGGCGTCCGCTTCGGGACTCATCGCCGCGCGAGAGATCCTTTCACGACAATGAGCAGCTACTACATCTGGACCATCGGCTGTCAAATGAACGTTTCCGATTCACAACGGCTCGCCAATGCACTCGAAAACCTGGGGTATCGCCCTGCCCCGCGCATGGAGGATGCCGATGTCATGATCTTGAATACCTGCGTCGTGCGGCAAAGCGCAGAGAACAAGGTCATTGGACGCCTCAGCTCGCTCAAGTCAGCCAAGAGAGACCGCCCCGATAGTCTGTTAGCCGTGCTGGGTTGCTTCGTCGGGCAGTTGGCAAACCACGAACAACTGCACAAAGACTATCCGTATGTGGATATGTGGCTCGGACCGTCTGAGACCGGCCCTATCCTGGCATTTCTGGCGCAGAACAACGCACCCCAAGCAGGTCAATTGCAGGCGTCAAGAACGGGAAGCAGCTCAATCTGTGCTTACACCACGATCATTCATGGTTGTAACAACTTTTGCAGCTATTGCATCGTCCCCTATCGCCGGGGGGCTGAGGCAAGCCGGCCGGTAGTCGATATCGTAGACGAAATCAAAGAAATGGTCAAGGGCGGCACCCGGGAAATCACGCTGCTCGGACAAAACGTCGATTCCTACGGACGGGATATACCGGGCCATCCGACCTTGCCGGATCTGCTCAAGGCCGTCCACGAGATCGAGGACCTGTGGCGAATCCGCTTCCTGACCTCACACCCTAAAGATATGAGTCCACAGCTCATCCGGACCGCTGCTGCATTACCGAAGGTGTGCGAGCACATCGAGCTACCATTCCAGGCGGGTGACGATCGCGTGCTCGAGCGGATGAACCGGCACTACACGATCGAACACTACCGGACACTGATCCGGCAGATCCGCGCAGCCATGCCGGTGGTGAGCCTTGCAACCGACGTCATCGTCGGCTTTCCGGGAGAAACCGATGCGCAATTCGACCGGACCTATGCGCTGCTTGAGGAGATTCGTTTCGATGCGGTCCACGTCGCTGCCTATTCGCCGCGCAGCGGCACCCTGGCGGCCGATTGGCAGGATGACGTCCCTGCTGAAACCAAGGAGAACCGGCGCAAAGCTGTCGAGACATTGCAGGAGCGTGTTGCGTCCGAGATCAACGCTGAACTGCTGGAACAGACTCTTGAAGTTCTGGTCGAAACCAGGCATAAGGGCAAATGGCGCGGACGTACCCGCACCAACAAGCTCGTTTTCTTCTCCGATCCGCGTGACTGGCTCGGGCAACTGGCTCCGGTCCGTATCACCTGGGCGGGGCCCTGGTCCATGCAGGGCACAGTCGATGATTGAATTTACAGTGAATCGTGATACAATGCTGAGATCGTTTTCCGTGAATCGAGGAGGTTTACCCCAAATGGAATTGTCAGTTGTGAAAATCGAAAACCCGGACGAACTCAATTTCATTCTCGGACAGAGCCATTTCATCAAGACTGTGGAAGACCTGTACGAAACGCTGGTCATGGCGGTTCCCGGCATCAAGTTCGGCCTGGCCTTTTGCGAAGCCTCCGGCCCGTCACTGATCCGCTGGGCAGGCACAAGCGAGGAACTGATCGATCTGGCCAAGCGGAACGCTCTGGCACTCTCGGCCGGACACAGTTTCTTGATTTTCTTGGGTTCAGGCTTCTTCCCGATCAACATTCTGAATGCGGTCAAGAACGTCCCTGAAGTCTGCCGGATCTTCTGTGCAACAGCGAACCCGGTCGAGGTCATTATCGCCGAAACAGACCTGGGTCGCGGTATACTGGGCGTCATCGATGGACTCAGGAGCAAAGGCATCGAAGGAGAGCAGGACATCGCCTGGCGCAAGGACTTCCTGCGCAAGATCGGTTACAAGCTGTAGGGAGAGCATATTTGCCGCCTGTCGTATTCGTGTTCCTGGATGGCGTGGGATTGGCCGCACCACATGATTCCAACCCTTTCTCCAAAGCAACGATGAAAGCGACTACCCGCCTGCTCGGTGGCCCGCTGGTAGTGGGTGCCGAGCAGAGTCATACCGGGCTGCATCTGGCAGCTCTCGATGCACAGTTGGGTGTGGAGGGCATTCCCCAGAGCGCAACAGGCCAGGTATCCCTATTTACCGGCGTCAACGCAGTTCAGCGGCTCGGCTTTCACCTGCCGGCTTATCCCAACGCACCACTGCAAGAACTGGTCCGAGAACACAGTATCTTACATCAGGCCACCGCCCGGGGATACAGAGCAACCTTCGCTAACGCTTACAGCCCACTGTACTTCGAGATGATCCAGAAGGCCAAACGGCGTATGTCCGCAACCACCCACGCGGTCCTCGGAGCGGAGATCCCGTTTCGTTGGCTCTCCGATCTGGAAAAAGGTAACGCCGTCTATTGGGACATGACGAACGAGTACCTGACCGAGCATTATGACATCGACATACCGCTCATCTCTGCACAACAGGCAGGGAACAACCTGGCACGCATCGCCAGATCGAACGACCTGGTTCTGTACGAATCGTTCTTGACCGATCGCGTCGGGCACAAAAAGCGTCCCGATGAGGCGATCACCGTCCTGGAACTCCTGGATCACTTCCTGGACGGTCTGTGGACTGCTGTCGACCCGGACACCACTGTCATCATCAGCAGCGACCACGGGAACATCGAAGACCTTCGCCGCAGTACCCACACGGCTAATCCGGTCCCTTTGCTCGTGACTGGACCGGGCGCTGACGCGTTTCGGCAGGCCCAGGCAATCACTGACGTTGCGCGGGGGATCATTGAAGTCCTGGAAAGATAGTACCACAGTACACGAGCAAAAAGGACAGATCTGTGGTATAATAAGAAACAAATAGACACGAATGAATACTGGAAAACACACCTATGCCAGAATTGCCCGAAGTCGAAACCTACGTCAGACACTTGAGACCGCATTTGGTCGGACACACATTCACCTACGTCAATGCGCATTGGTCGCGCAGCATCGCTGTTCCCAACGTTGAAGAATTTCCTCACAAGCTGATCGGCCAGCAAGTAAAACAGGCCGGTCGGAGAGGTAAGTTCCTGAGATTCTGGCTGAACACTGGGGACGAGTTATTGATACATCTGAAAATGAGCGGCAAGTTGCGAATCGAACCAGCAGATGTACCCATTCAGCCACACGACCGAGTCGTATTCGGACTTGACGATGGTCAGGAATTGCGGTTCAACGACACGCGAAAGTGGGGACGCGTCTATCTGATTGCAGCGGAAGCACGGCAGAATTCTCCACTACGGAAACTCGGCCCGGAACCACTTGCGGACGACTTCACCGTGGAAGAATTCGCTCAGCGGATCCGTCCACGGTCTACCATGATCAAGCCTTTGCTCATGAACCAGGAATTCCTGGCTGGAGTGGGCAACATCTACGCGGATGAATCCCTGTTTCGTGCGCGCATTCACCCCAAACGCAAGGCGAACAGCCTGAACGGCGAAGAAACTGTCCTGTTGTACCAGAGTATCAGACACGTCCTGCGGCGCAGTATCGACTGCCTGGGAACGAGTTTTGACCCGATCTACACAGGTGGAACTCATGAAGCGGCGGCGTGCTACCAGGACTACTTGCAGGTCTACCAGCGGAAAGGGGAGCCTTGTCCGCAGTGTGGGTCACCAATTGAAAGACAGGTCCTGGCAGGGCGAGGAACACACCTGTGTCCCCATTGTCAAGTCGATCCCAGCTGTTAGACTCCCGAACGAATTGCAGTACGAATACATGTCTGTAACCTGCGAAAGGAGGCAATGCAATGGAACCTGATGTACTACTTATTTACCTGATTGTAGGCATCGCTCTCATCTTCATTGTGTTGGGTCTATTAGTTTGGGCGGTCGTCACAATTCTCAAGGGTGGCAAGAGCAAGAACGCGTCTGTGGCGCATGGCAGACAAGCAGCCCAAGAGCTACAGAGCAACGCAACCAAAACGATGGCAGGCGAGTTGGTCGCGCATTTGGACTCTGCTCCGCCATTGACATTCAGCGACAAAGACATCGAGCTCCTGAAGATCTGCCGTGATGTCATCTCAGGCAACATCTACATCGAAATGGAAGGCAAGCAGTACCACAAGCTTTCAGATATTCACGATCCTAAAACGGGCAGGTTGTTACTGCAGACGGTGGCGGATCTGAACCGCTTCACCAGAGGTGTGGTGCCTGCTGTTCAGACGCCGCTAGCT
>CAZPTF010000195.1:0-581 GCA_964589015.1 uncultured Anaerolineae bacterium | reverse complement strand
CACAGCGCAAGCCTGCTTCACCCCCGCGAGTCCACAGAAGAACCGGCGACGCCAAAACCTGGCTCGCTTGCCCAAAGAGGAGCGGCCCTGATCGACAACGCTCACGCCGAAAAAGTCGAGCCGGGGGCGGTTCCCCCTCAACCCAGCAGTTTGCTGCAGCGGGTATATAAAATGTCGGAGAGTGTTGAAGATAGGCCCAAGAGCCAGACACCCGAACCAGGAATGGAAGAAAAACCAGCGCCGCTCAGACAGGCAAAAACAAAGCCCAGCGGCGAACCAAAGGTCAATCTGGGGTCTTTTTGGGGCAGAGCACTCACTCCGGTCAGCACGGGTTCGCCGGTCACCGGTCCCAGGCCACTCGCCGACGAATTGGAGGATATCCTCGTCAAGTTGACCGACGAGATGCCCGATAAGCCGCGTCATCAGATTCATTTTAAGACCGCGTCAGATGGAAGACTCGTGATCGAAGTCGACAACACGCCCTACGATGATGTGAACGCGATACAGGATGCAGAGGTCAAACAGACCATCCGAACCGTGATCGGAAGGTGGGAAAAGAAATAGATAGTACGCAAACACCC
>CAZPTF010000194.1:3291-7698 GCA_964589015.1 uncultured Anaerolineae bacterium | reverse complement strand
GATATTCGTGTGAACCT
Source organism: uncultured Anaerolineae bacterium (assembly GCA_964589015.1). Lineage (GTDB taxonomy): Bacteria > Chloroflexota > Anaerolineae > DAOTYC01 > DAOTYC01 > CAZPTF01. The sequence continues at coordinate 7,681 of CAZPTF010000194.1, read as the reverse complement.
GGCAGCTCACGCTGCAAACACGACCTGCCCATTGCTCGCTAACCCTAAAATTCCCGGACGCACCCTGCATCCGACTTTGACCCAGCGCGCAGGATATGCTAGAATCTCTTTGTTCTCATTATTGTTGGCAGGAAAGGCAGCAGTACGTGAAAAAGTCCAATACGCCATCTCCTCTATCCACCTCGACACCCTCCGTCGAGATGAAAATGAAGGTCTGGCAAGCGTTCAGCCAGTCGATCGCCAGACTACACCGCGCTAACATCCTGCGGAACGACATCGATAACGTCAACCAGGCTGTCTATGACGCCGGGAACGACGCCATCACCTTCGCGCAGAACGCAGCTCATGAGACGAGACTCACCCAGCGGGCCACAGCGGACGAACTCGCCCTCAACCTCGTGCCGCTGATGCAGTTCACGCTCGGCAACAAGCACGCAGCGGATCCTGGTGGCGTCTGGGCGGCATTCGAAACGGTCTATCTGGCAGCTATGGATGAACGTGGTCCGCAAGTCATCGCCAGGCTCCGCGAAATCAGAGAGCGGTTGCAGGAAGCATCCACACTGAACATGAAGGCCCTGGGACTCGGATATATTGGAAAGATGGAAGAATCACAAGCCGTCTTCGACCAGGTCCTCGTCCTCCGGCGTGAAAATGGAGACTACGAAGGTTATTGCGGCACGTTGTGCAACCTGGCATTGCTTTGCGCCGAAGCGGGTGACCTCGACAATGCCCATGTGGCAGTGGACCAGGCCATTCAGATCGCCCGGGAACAGGGACGTAGAAGAGCCTGGTCGCTGGCTCTTTTCCAGAAAGGGCTCCTGTACAAACGCCAGGGCAATCAAGGCCAGGCACGAAAATACGCAGACCTGGCGTTGCACACGTGGCAGAGAACCGGGCAACCGCTCCCTGAGCAATTCTTGGCGATGTCCGAATCACTCCAGGGGCAAGACAAAGCACCCGGGAAATAGCTTCGAACGAACTCAACTCCTATTTCGATGCGGAATCACTCATCTCCCAGAGAATGGAAGTTTGAGCGATATTGCAAGCGCTGCACCAACTACTGATTCGTGTGTGATCGGGAGAGAGGGTTTACACGTACGATGTCTAGCCAAACGCATGCCTGGGAACTTCCATTTTACGTCATCGCTGCGGTTCTGCTGTCACTGATTCTTGGGGTCATCTCCTTCGGCTGGCGACCACCCGCCAAAAGAGAATTGCTGGGAACGCCGACATTCACCCCGACGGCGACGGCCACACCGACCTACACGCCCACACCGACTTATACGCCGACCCCAACGGCAACACCGACAGCCACGCCGACCGCGACGCCAACCGCCTACCCGTTGCCAACCGCCGCGGCAAAGGCCAAGAAGCTGGGCTTCGAGCTTGGCCCCTGTCAACATGAGTGGCCTCGTGTCGCCTCTCCAAGCGACCATTACTGGCTGGCGCGCCCCTTCGCGGCTGAGTTCAAACAGGATGCTTCGCACTACTATCCGTATGCATCCGATGGGCGAGGCGAATATCTCCCTCATCATGGCGTGGATACCATGAATGCGCTGGGAACGCCCGTCCTGTCCACTGCCAGTGGAACAGTCATCTACGCCGGGGATGATCTCGAACAGCTCTGGGGACCTGATCCCGACTTCTATGGCAACCTGGTTGTGGTCGAACTGGAGCGGCGTTATCGCGATGAGCCCGTCTATTGCCTGTACGGTCATCTCGCGCAAATTCTGGTCGTAGCTGGCGACAGCGTGAAGACAGGGCAACCCATTGGGACAGTGGGCATGAGCGGCATCGCGTTGGGTCCTCATTTGCACATGGAGGTGCGCGTGGGTGGAATTACGTATGGCGATACGCGCAATCCGGAACTCTGGTTAAAACCGTTTCGGGGTTATGGGAGCATCGCAGGCCGCGTGCTCACGCAGAAGGGATGTCTGGTTTCAAACCTGTTGCTGAACGTGACACGAACCGATGGCGAACCGGGCAGATATACGGACGTTTATACCTACCTCAAAGGGGACTTCAATGCCGACGACGAGTGGCAAGAGAACTTCCTGGCAGCCGATACCCCAGTGGGGGAATACAGAGTGAGCTTCATTTTGGACGGCGAGTTGTACGAACAAATCGTCGCTGTCGAAGACGGAAAGACGTCGTGGGTCGAGTTTGAAATCGATTTAGGCGACGAATGAGGGTTGAGAGGGTCGGACTATGAAAATCGCAATCATTTCGGATATTCACGACAATATCTGGCGCTTGGAGAAAGCACTCCAGGGCATCGCACAGGCAGAGGCCAGCGTGCTGCTCTGTTGCGGAGATCTGTGTGCGCCTTTTACGCTCAAACAGATCGCGGAGAGCTTCGCTGGGCCAATTCACCTGGTCTTTGGCAACAACGACGGCGACAAATGGCTGCTGACCACGATCGCGGCCAAGGCGGGCAACGTCACCCTGCATGATACGTTCTTCGAGTCCGAGATCGGCGGGCGGAAGCTGGCAATGGTGCACTTTCCCGCTGTAGGGCGTGCCCTGGCTGCAGCGGATAAGTATGACGCCGTGTTCTACGGGCATAACCACACCCAAGCGACGGAGCGCGTGGGCGAGACCTGGCTCGTCAACCCTGGCGAAGTCATGGGCCGGTTCGGACGCGCGACGTATGCGATCTTCGATACCGAACGCGATGAGATCACCGTCTACGAGGTGTGACCAGCCACCCACACCACCGCCATCCCCAGCGTGTGCAGCCGGGTGGTCGCGTCATCGGCACGCGAATTGATCAGAATCGGAGCGCGCGCCCCGACGATCAAGGCAGCCAACCGCGCGCCGGCGAAGTATTGCATCCCTTTGCACATGATATTGCCAGACTCGACGTTGGGAACGATCAAAATGTCCGCCGTACCGGGGATAGCCGTATTGATTCCTTCCGCGAAGGCGACGTGCGGATTCAAGGCCAGATCCAGAGCCATAGGGCCTTCGATGATCGCCCGACCGCGCCACTCCTCTTGCGCCAGCCGGGCAACCATCAGGGACTCTGCGCCGGTGGGCATGGCGGGATCGACCCGCTCGTTAGCGCCCAGAATGGCAATCTTGGGACACTCGACCCCAAAGCGATGGGCCACGTCGACCACCCCGTGGATGATTTGCAGCTTCTGTTCCCACGTCGGGTAAGGCACCACGCCGCTATCACTGATGTAAACCAGTTGGTCGCGCACCGCAGTCTCGAAGGCAGCAACATGGCTCAGCAGTCCTTTGTCGCGCAGACCGGTATCGCGGTCGAGCACTGCCTTGAGCAGATCCGAGGTCTTGAGCAAGCCTTTGACGACGATCGCCGCCTGCCCTTCGCGAACGAGAGTGACGACCTTGCGTGCGGCCATGACGTGGTCCACTTCGTGGATGATTGTCATGCCAGTCAGATCATAGCCTTGATCCGCCGCAATCGCCTCGATAGCCGGCGCATCGCCAACCAGATAGGCGGTGGTGATGCCCTCCGCCTGAGCTTCGACCAGAGAGCTCAGTGTCTCCGGGTCATCCGCCACCGCGACGGCAACAGGTACCGGACCGAACTTCCGCGCATATTCCATCATTTCGGAAAAACTGTTGATGATCATGATTGGCGAACTCCTTGACTTCTGTCTCTCTGTCCCAGTGTCCTCTCTTCAGTCGGCGCTCGCGGAGCCGATTGCCTCGGCAGCGCGGCGCAGATTGGCCTTTACCCGCGGAGCCTTTCTCTCGATCTGCCGCAGAAGCTCGGCCACATAGGCACGCTCGGAGTCCTGCGCTCCGGCACATACGGCTTGTCCGAGCGGATATCCCAGCCGCCGGGCAAACAGGGCAATCCGCTTTTCCGGCACGAGAACCAACGGCCGGATGATAGCGATTCGTCCAGCGAAGAATGTGCGTTTCGGCGCGATGCCCTGTATGCGCGCCTGATAGATCAGGTTGAGCAAGACGGTCTGCGCGACGTCATCTGCGTGATGTCCCATCGCTACCTTGTTGCAGCCCAGTTCATCAGCCGCCATAAACAAGGTCTTACGCCGGTTCCACGTGCAGCGCTGGCAGGAGAGGGGCCAGGACTCATCCGCATTCAGCGCCAACGGCCTGGCAACAAACTCGACATCCAGGTCACGGCAATGGGCCTGGAGGGAACACGCGAGATCGCGGCTTTCCGGCAGGCCTTCCACGACGACGTGAACGACCGTCAGACCGATGGGCTGTCGCTGCGTAACACGATAAGCCAGAAGCAGGTGCAACAGCACCAGGCTGTCCTTTCCACCCGACACCGCAACGGCAATGCGATCGCCCGCATCGATCAACTGGTAGTCCCGTATGGCTTTATTTACTTTTTTCAGCAGAAAACGCGTCTGCCGTTCGAGGAATTCATTATCCTCTACGTTCA
>CAZPTF010000194.1:0-3191 GCA_964589015.1 uncultured Anaerolineae bacterium | reverse complement strand
GGAGGAGAAGCCATGAGAGGACGGTTTGCCGTAAGATTAGTGGCGTTTGTTGTCTGTGCGTTCTGTTTGACATTCAGCGTAACGGTGGTATACGCAGACGGTCCGGTGATCGACCGCTGTTTGGAATATCTCAATCCGTACACGCCAATCGAATGGAATAGATGTATCGGGAACGAGTTCAACAAATTCCCCGACGCCCCAACGGAGCTGAAGGAGCTTTATCTCCACGCGCCGGCTAGCGGAGAATGGCCCAGCCCGCAGCTGATTGTAGCGGGTGACAATGCCCCTATCGTCGAACTCCCATATAGCGATGAAACGGGCCAGGTGTATGTCATCCCACACGGGACCGTTAACCAGGTTCCGGCATACGGCGGAAGCGGAACGCCCACAACCGGGTACTGGTGGCAAGCGCCCACATCTGCTCCTCCAGCGGACCAGCAGATCGACATGTACACCAGCTGGCAGAATTACTGGATGAGTCACGGCGCGACCGGTTACGGGGGGTGGCCCGTCCCCGGCGGCTATGCGGCGGCTCCGTGGTAAGAAGCACCCGAACACCGCCAATGATTGCCTATGCGGCGAGGCGCGGCACGACAGCGGAACGGATGAGGACCGCGCAGCCGGCCATCCGCCCGCCGCATCGCCGCAATTCGCGCCAGTTCACCTGATTATCCCCTCCAAAATGCATTGCTAAACGTGCGATTTATTGCTATAATAGATAGCAAGGGCAATCTGGAATTTATTTCAAGAACGCCGCCAGTTACTTCGCCAACGGCCTCGACTCGTACCATAGGAGGAGCTTATGGACGCCAATCGCACGGAACACTTGCGTGGATCTGCTGGCATGTCGAGAATGCGTACGACAGTCAAACTTGTGCTCGTTGCCGTTCTGCTGCTCCTGACCGGATTGGATGGGGCAGGGCTTTACGTGATGGCTCAGTCCGGTGGAGGGCAGCAAGTTTCGCCCCAGGTCGACGTGACCGCGCTCGTCGACGAGGGGGACCTGTTGACGTTGCAGAGCCGTTTCGAAGAAGCGGAGGCGAAGTACAGCGAAGCAATCCGCAGCGCGCCGAACAATCCGCTCCCCTACGTTCGCTGGTCCAGACTGCTCGTCTTCGATATGCGGCCCATTGACGCAGCGGCCAGAGCCCAACTGGCCGTCCAGATCGATCAGACCAATGCGGAAGCCTATGCGCGACTCGCGCGGGCGCACGACTGGGAGAAGAAATACACCGAGGCGCTCATGGCGGCCCAGCAGGCGATCACGTTCGATCCCAATTACGCCGAGGGGTACGCCTTCCTGGCAGAGATTTACCTGGACATGGGGCAAGTCGCCCTGGCCGATGCACAAGCCACCCGCGCGCTCCAGTTGGACCCCAACAGTTCGGAAGCGCATCGCAGCAAAGCCTTTATCCTGGTAGCGCAGGATAACCTGGACGGAGCGATCAAGGAGGCTGAAAAGGCCGCCCAATTGCAGCCGACGTTGTGGTTGCGGTTCGACGATCTGGCAACCATGCTCCGGCTGATCGGAGATCACGCTCAGGCCATCGCGTTCTACCAGCGCGCGATCGATCTCCGTCCCAAAGCAGCCAGCTACACCGGCATGGCGCTCAGCCACATCGCGCAGAGCCAATTGCCGCAGGCACTCACCGCGCTGCAATCCGCCGTAACCCTCGACCCCGGATACGCACAGGCACAGGGCGCGGTGGGCCTGGTCTATGCCGAGATGGGGCAATGCGCACAAGCTCTGCCCTACATTCAAAAAGCGCTTCAACTCGACCCCACCCTGGCGATTGCCAAGCAAGCCCAGGATCTCTGTGCAGGGGGGGCGGGTGTTCCCCCCGCTCAACCGACAGGCGGCATACCGGTCCTGATTGCTCCCCAGGAGACTCCGCAGGGTTCAGGGGGAGGAACTCCCATGATCGTTGTGGTCACGACAACGCCGCAGCTGCCTGTAGAGCCCCCAGTGCAGATTGTCACGACTATGCCGGTCCTGCCAACGACATCGATGCCTCCAGCGCAACCCGCGCTGAGCGGGAAGATTGCCTATCCGGTGTTCGATACCGGGCGCAAGGTCTACGATATTTACCTGGCTAACGCAGATGGCAGCAACCGCCAGCGGATCATCGCGGAGGCCAGTTGTCCCGATTTGAGCCCCGATGGCAGTCAGATCGCCTATCGTTCCTGGGACGACCAGGGGAGAGGTATCTTCGCACGCAAACTGGATGGTTCCGAACAACGTGTCCTGACCGAACACACCTTCCTGGAAGACCTGGCGCCGAAATGGTCACCGAATGCCGATCTAATCGCCTTCGCATCTCTCCGCGAGTCAGACCGGCGCCCGCGCGTCTATCTGGCCAATCCCGGGGGCAAGAGCGACTGGGTCATCCAGCGCGGCGCTGAGGCGGCGTTCGGCGAGACGCCCGCCTGGCTACCCGACGGGCGGCTGATCTACAACGCGTGTCTGGGCAATAGCTGCGGACTCGTGCTGATGAACCGGGACGGCGGCGGCGCGCAATTGATCACCACGCAGCCTCCGGATAAGGCTCCCGATGCCGCACCCGATGGCTCGAAAATCGCCTTCATGTCCCAACGAGATGGGAACTGGGAGATCTACACCACGGACGTGAGCGGCGGGAATATCCAGCGCTTGACCTCGGACCCGGCAAACGATGGTCTGCCCGTCTGGTCACCGGACGGACGCAGCATCGCCTTCGCCTCTGATCGAGGCGGCGTGTGGGCGATCTGGATCATGAACGCAGACGGAGCGAACCAGCGGCAACTCTTCGTCCTCGAAGGGCCGCTCGACGGGCATGTCCGGCAGGAACAGGATTTTGCATCCAGAGGTTGGACGGACGAAAACATTTCCTGGATACCGTGACACACTCACGAATACAGTGATTCGCCACACACTGAAGCCCTCTCCGTAACCGGGCATGACAGCAGGGGAGGCGTGAAGAAACCTCCGGTTGGACGCGTTCCGCGCGCAAGGTGCCCGGCGTAAGCGGGCTGCCAGGCACCCACACGGCCAGCGTCGTTGTGCCCGGGGCTGTCAGGCCGCGCGCCGGTCCGCACCGCAGTCGTCGGGCACAGCTGGCTACAAAGTGTATGCGCTTCAGCGCATTGTCCTGCGTCAAAGGTGCTGCAATTGTCACCAAAATTCATGACAGCCCCGCCCATTTGGCCCCTTG
>CAZPTF010000193.1:0-7767 GCA_964589015.1 uncultured Anaerolineae bacterium | reverse complement strand
TTTGCCGGACCTGCAAACGCTCGCCCCGGTCAAGCTGGTGAACACCGAGGGAGCTGCCGTGTCGTGATTACGAACGCGGCAGATCGGAGGCAACACAACTGCGTGCTGCTCAGGTCAAATCCTTAACAGCACGCTAACGTCGTGATAAAACTGCCTTAACGTATCGATGTTACAATGGATGCAGTCGAGATCGAGAGCGATACACTGCGCCAGGCATTTCCTGCGAAGCACGGCAGCGCTCTCGTCTCATCAAACCCAGACTTCATCACACCCCAACCTCTTGGGCGGCTGTGCATGGGAGTGATTCCATTACCGCCGCCCAACGCCCCTGTCGCAGCGAGGCGTGAGCCGGTGTGTACGCCCGTGCCACGCCTCGACCACTCGTGCATCGCTCAGGACGGTTCGGACGACTCGTGTCTGGTGGACCTCAACTCATCCGCAATGACAGCCTTCGACTGAACAATACCACTACTGCGGCGACAGGAATGAGCACGGTTTTTCTCATTCGGTACTTCCTCTCCCTTTCGAGCGTGCTATAAGCCGCTAACTTCATAGACAACGCCAAGCCGCCTACGACAAGTCAAACGAATTGTCAGAAAGCGACCTGCTGGTTGGACAACACAGATTGCTGGCGAAATATAACACAGAATAAATACCGATGGAAGAATTCACATAACAGAAGGCGAGCGGCTCTGCACTCTTCACTACAAGACATTCCCCCAGAAGATTTGGAATGAGGGATAACCAATACATTGAGACAGCGGTTACATTGCTAATTGTATCACAATCTATGGGGTGGTCAAGTTCTATGAAACGATACCTGCTTTCCATGACAGAGAAACTTAACGATGATCCCGATAAACAAAATTCCAGTAGATCTATCAAAAACTATTTGACTGCCTCTTCTTTTCGTGATATAATCTCCTCATGATGATAGTCACCAATCATGCTAAAAAACTCTTGTATCTCCACCCAATGCCATGACTTGAGTGATGGCGTGGCAGAAAGAGTCCCGAGCCTTCTGTGCTTTTTAGGAGATCAGCATTCATGGACATCGAAAAGCAAAACCTCTCAAGGCGCCAACTTCTGAGTCTCGGTTTGACGGCCGGGGCATTGACAGCAGTTTCGACAACCATCGGGAAAGGCTTCGCTGCAGAAACGCCGGACGCACCGGGCACAGAGGACCAGCGGGCGACATACGCACTCATCATCGATACGACTGTGTGTACTGGTTGCGGCGCATGTGTGGCCGCCTGCAACATCAAGAATGAACTGCCCGAAGGACAGAGTTTCATCCACCCCATAATCAAAGGGGACGAACGCACCCGCTGGTATTTGATGGTGCAGTGCCAGCATTGCGCCGTGATGTATTGTAACCAGGCATGTCCGACTGACGCCACGTACATCCGCGACGATGGGGTCGTCATACTGAACGACAAACTGTGTGTGGGTTGCAAAGCCTGTATCTATGCCTGCCCCTATCAAGCACGGATATTCAATGAACAAAAAGGGGTGGCTGACAAATGCTGGTTGTGCATGGATCTGGTGCTTGGCGGCGGCTTGCCCGCCTGTGTGCAGGCATGTATTCCGGGAGCACGGATCTTTGGGCGCAGCGACGACCCCAACAGTCAGGCCAGCCAGTTGATCGCCTCGGGGCTCGCGAAACCGTTGCACCCTGAGTTCGGCACCAGGCCCGCGGTGCTTCGTTATATCATCGAGGAATAACCCGTTAGACTCCCAACAGATTTTTGTGGGGACACCGTCGAGAGGGAGAAGGAAACGACCTATGGAACCACAATGGGGCTGGTTGATCGCCATATATCTGTTTCTGGGTGGCCTGGGAGCCGGTTGTTTCCTGGCAGCCGCTGCTTTCGAGCTCACACGTAAACGGTACCAATACGAATTTTGCGCGGTGACGCTCACTGGCTCGGTGGTCGCGGGGCCGGCAGTTGCGATCGGCGCGATACTCCTCATCTTCGACTTGGGCGCCGGATTGCACGAACCCTGGCGAATCCTGTATATGTTCTCCCTGCGCAATTTCCACTCGGTAATGATGTGGGGTGTCTGGATTCTTTCGATCTTTATTCCGTTGGCGCTGCTCTATGGTTTGCTCGAGATATTGGATACATTTCCCGGCGTGCGGAGATGGTTCGAGAGCCGCAAATGGCTGCGCTGGCTGCGCTTCCTGTATCAGATTCCTCTGCGCCCAACCAAACGGATAATCGTCATCATTGGGTGCTTTTTCGCCATAGCAACGGCCCTCTACACCGGCGTGTTGATGAGCGCGATGGGACCTGCGGTCCCATTCTGGTCCACTTCCGTCCTTCCATTTGTGGGTGTTCCGATGATGCCGGTCCTCTTTTTGGTATCGGCGCTATCCACCGGTATCGGGCTTACCGTAGACCTGGCAGCCACGATGACAGTGCGTGAAATCGCGCACCGTGTGCCGGCCATGCCAGCGATACACCTGGCGCTGATTGGTCTCGAGACCCTGTTGTTGGGTTTGCTATTCATTACGGCATTCGTCGACGGCGGTGTCTCCGCTCAAGCCGCACAGGATATCGTAGTTGGCCCGCACAGCATCATATTCTGGGTTCTGATTGTGGTTCCGGGTTTCATCTTTCCTTTTGTCGTTCACGTTTACGCAGTCGGCCTGGGCAGGCATTCGGCCCTTTCGGGGTTGGGCTCCGGGGTTGGCATTGTCGCAGCGGGGTTATTTCTGCGTTATCTCATCCTGATTGCCGGCATTCCGGCAGCATTGTAGAAGGAGGCTAAACATGCTCCCAAGCCGTTGGCCTCGCTGGCTGGTGATTCCCATCGCGCTCCTGATGGTAGGCGTAACCATCGTCATTGGATTGGTGCTGGGAGATGCATCCGCAGCCATCGCACCCAAGGTGGAACCCACGCCGACACTGGTGATGCTGCCGTATGCCGCGCCTTTTTCGGATGGTTGTGTGGAATGCCACACGGACAAAGAGAAATTGGCGGAAACCCCCAGAGACGCGCAGGAACTCGAACGTCTCTATATCGCGTTCGATGAGACCATGTCTCTCCACGGACGCTTGGGGTGTGTCACCTGCCACCAGGGCAACGGCGAAACACAGGAGGTGGAGGCGGCTCATGTGGACCTGATTCCGGACCCCACGACGGTCGACGAGGCAAAGGTCCGCTGCCTCACCTGCCATCACCGGCTCCCCACGGACGTACCAGAGCACTTCATGTTGACACCACACACCCAGGTCTTGATGGCGAATCACGGTGAAGACATCTGGAGTTGTAGCAATTGCCATCTCGCCGTCGCCCACGACGAACGTCCTTTCGACAGCCACGAACGTCAGCGAGAATTCTGCATCGACTGCCATGAAGCACAAGGTCTGCCTTCTAACCGTCTGGCGTGCAGTGGTTGCCACGTAGGGCCTCACGATGTATCCGGCTCGCTCGACTGCGATATCTGCCACGTCTCAACCGAGCTCTGGAGCCAGACTCAGCTTGCCATTCATCCGTTGCCCTTGAACGGTAAACACGCTGAGGTACATTGCTTTGACTGTCACACCAAACCTGATTTCCGCACAATTCTGAACTACACCTGTGCGGACTGCCACACCAAACCGCACGAATATGGTGGCCAGAATTGCATGCAGTGTCACTTCGACGACAGACCGTGGAATCAGGTGCGAGAGCTGAGATATATCGAAGATTTTCGGCACCCTGCTGAATGGCAGAAACACATGGATGTTCATTCCCAAGTGTCTTGCCGGGGATGCCATTTCCAGGGCTATAGCGGACTTTCGACAGACTGCGAGTCATGCCATACCTCTGTGCCCGAATCATGAGGGAATGGCATGATGTGGGAGCAATGCATGCCAATTTTGAGGAGGGAAAATATACACATCTGGAAACCTGCAAGCATATTCGCGCGATTGATAGAAAAAGAATGTTCAGGAGATTCTCAGTGAGAACTGAAAATTGGAGGAAAATAATGAAAGGCAAACTTTACTGGTTGAATCTGTTAGTCGTTGTAGTGCTGTTGGGGACCTCTATGTTCTCGATGTTTGCGGTTCCCGCCGCGGCACAAGAGACTGAATCTGAGATGTTGGCTGCGCTGATCACCGCGCAATTGGCAGAGTGGACGCCCGTCATTGCCGCCGACGCACTGTATGAAAACCTCACCGACGGTGACGAGAGCAACGATCCGCTCATCATCAGTGTGCGCAGTCCCGAAGATTACGCCAAGGGGCACATCCCCGGCGCTTACAACATCCCGTGGAAAACCATCGCTAACGACGAAAACCTGGCCAAACTCCCTGCCGACAAACCCATCGTCGTCTATTGCTACACCGGCCACACCGGCCAGGTCGCAGCCACTATCCTGCGCATCCTCGGTTACGAGGTCACCAACCTCAAGTACGGCATGATGGGTTGGACCGACGATGCAGAGGTCCTGGCGCAACCAGCCTTCGAGGGTCCAGCCGGTTACCCGGTCCAGACCGAAGCCAACGAACTCACCGAAACCTACGACCCACCGGTCCTCGAAACCGGTATGGTCGATGCACTTGCGATCGCCAAAGCTCGCGCCCAGGCTGTACTGCCCGACTGGACACCCGTCGTTGCTGCTGACGCGCTGTACGAGAACCTGACCGACGGCGACGATAGCAACGATCCGTTCATCCTCAGCGTGCGCAGTGCTGAAGATTACGCCAAAGGGCACATCCCCGGCGCCTACAACGTGCCGTGGAAAAACGTCGCTGCGGACCTGACCAAATACCCCACCGACAAGCAGATTGTCACCTACTGCTACACCGGCCACACTGGCCAGGTCGGTGCGGTCTCTCTCGCCCTGCTGGGTTACGATGTCACCAATCTCAAGTACGGCATGATGGGCTGGACCGACGATGCGGAAGTCCTGGCTCAACCAGCCTTCGCGGGCCCAGCCGGTTACCCGGTACAGACTGAGGCCAACGAACTACCCGGCGGGGCCGCCGCGGCAGATACGGCAAAGGAAGCAGCCGAGCCAGCGGATACAGCGGAGGAAGCAGCTGAGCCCGCTGCCACAGCCGGTAATGAATCTGAGATGTTGGCTGCGCTGATCACCGCGCAATTGGCAGAGTGGACGCCCGTCATTGCCGCCGACGCACTGTATGAAAACCTCACCGACGGTGACGAGAGCAACGATCCGCTCATCATCAGTGTGCGCAGTCCCGAAGATTACGCCAAGGGGCACATCCCCGGCGCTTACAACATCCCGTGGAAAACCATCGCTAACGACGAAAACCTGGCCAAACTCCCTGCCGACAAACCCATCGTCGTCTATTGCTACACCGGCCACACCGGCCAGGTCGCAGCCACTATCCTGCGCATCCTCGGTTACGAGGTCACCAACCTCAAGTACGGCATGATGGGTTGGACCGACGATGCAGAGGTCCTGGCGCAACCAGCCTTCGAGGGTCCAGCCGGTTACCCGGTCCAGACCGAAGCCAACGAACTCACCGAAACCTACGACCCACCGGTCCTCGAAACCGGTATGGTCGATGCACTTGCGATCGCCAAAGCTCGCGCCCAGGCTGTACTGCCCGACTGGACACCCGTCGTTGCTGCTGACGCGCTGTACGAGAACCTGACCGACGGCGACGATAGCAACGATCCGTTCATCCTCAGCGTGCGCAGTGCTGAAGATTACGCCAAAGGGCACATCCCCGGCGCCTACAACGTGCCGTGGAAAAACGTCGCTGCGGACCTGACCAAATACCCCACCGACAAGCAGATTGTCACCTACTGCTACACCGGCCACACTGGCCAGGTCGGTGCGGTCTCTCTCGCCCTGCTGGGTTACGATGTCACCAATCTCAAGTACGGCATGATGGGCTGGACCGACGATGCGGAAGTCCTGGCTCAACCAGCCTTCGAGGGTCCTGCCGGTTACCCGGTACAGACCGAAGCCAACGAACTGTAGCGTTTGAATTCCGAGGGGAGGGATAGCTCACGTTCTCCCTCCCCTCTTTCCAGGTTGGTCGTTTATGCTGAATGAACTCCGGCGGTCGCGTAGCCGGCCACGTAGCGAAGCCAAATGATAAGGACAATGCGCCAGGGCATTTTGCTTCACTCCGTGTCTTACTACAGACAATGATGGGCCTTCAAGGAGGACACGTTCATGAAACAGAGCTGGATACTCTTGGGACTGGGAGGGATTGCGGGTGGCATAGTTCTGTTCGGCTGCGCTGCTCCACCCGAGATCAAACCGGCGGTCCCGCCCCCGACCCCGGTAGCAATTTCGCCGCGCTCGCTGGTAGCCCGCGAAGAACCGGCTGTACAATTCGTCAAATCCCGCTTTCCGCTGCCGGCACCCACCGTAGAGGCGTTAGAAAGAGATCCCAGTCTGGATGATAGTAATTGCGTGACCTGCCACACCTCCGATAAGGACCTGAAGCTGCTTGCGCAGGAACCGGAGGGGACAGAGACGCTTTCAGAAGGGGAAGGCTGAGGTGGCTCTCTGCCTCCGTTGGAGGCATGGAAAAAAGTGCTCGTGGACAAGAGTGAGGACGGGTTTCTGGCAAGCTATCACGCGCGATTTGGCTGCATCACCTGTCACGGCGGCGTCGGGGGTGTCGAGCAGATGGAGGCCGCTCACGAAGGCATGGTGCGCAACCGTCCGTTGGAGGAAACTTGCCAACTATGCCACCTGGACATCTCCGATGCTAATCCCACCAGTCTGCACACCAACCTGGCGGGGTATATCACCGTTTTGGAAGAACGAGGTTCGCCTGAGACGATGCCGCAACTGATGACGGCATACGACAACCACTGCGCATCCTGCCACGCGACCTGTGGGCAGTGTCACGTCAGCCGGCCGGCGAGCACTGGAAGCGGCTTACTGAAAGGCCACGCATTCCAGAAGACGCCGCCGATGAACAACACGTGTACGGGCTGCCACGGCAGCCGTGTCAATGACGAATACAAGGGCAAGAACACAGACGCAGACGGCAAAAAGATCAAGGCCGACGTACACTTCAATCCGGGCATGATGGCCTGCCAGAATTGTCACACGGGTGATGAAATGCACGGTATGACCGGCGAATTCAATCACCGTTACGACGGTCCCGAGAACCCTTCTTGCACACAGGAAGGATGCCACGAGACTGTCGGGCCGGGTGACGGCATCGCACAACACACCGGATACCACGTCAATGCGCTCAGTTGCCAGGTGTGCCACGCCGTGCCGTACAAGAACTGTTACGCCTGTCACGTCCAGAAATCGGAGGAGGGCGTCCCCTACTTCAAGATCGAACCATCGGAAATGATGTTCAAGATCGGACGGAACCCGATCCAGAGTGCGGAGCGTCCCTACCAGTATGTACCGGTACGGCATGTGCCCATCGCAAGAGACAGCTTCGCGTATTACGGGGAGAATCTGTTGCCAAATTTCGACAGCAGGCCAACCTGGACCTATGCGACGCCGCATACGATCCAGCGAATCACGCCGCAGAACGAGACCTGCAACGCCTGTCATGGACATGCCGAGCTGTTCCTGACCAGGGATGATGTCGATCCAGGCGAACTCGAAGCCAATCGCAGTGTAATCGTCGAGGAGATCCCATAAGGGGATACAACGCAGCTTACCAAAACCAAAGCAAGTATAGGCTTATTGCACATTCACGGGCACCGCGCCTGTTGCACTGCAGAGAAAGAGTGGTGTGCTGGAACCGCTGGCACGACAATTTATTGGACGTGTGACGGCCAAACGGCTGTAATCGTTAGAAGGGGATTGACTCC
>CAZPTF010000192.1:6208-7892 GCA_964589015.1 uncultured Anaerolineae bacterium | reverse complement strand
GGTCCCGGCAAGGAATATGCCGTGATCGGCTTGCTGCACGAGGGGTTTATCGTCCAGATCGTGGAGGGCGACCCCGCTGCGGAGTGGTTGCAGGTGGTCGCCCCGACAGGTGAGATCGGATACGTGCAGGCGGAGTCGGTAGACTGGCAGCAGATTCCCGTGCCGCAATCTCCTTCCCAATTCGTGACGTCTCCATCCGTTTCGCAGATCGATGGCGCGCAGGGCACCGGCATGGGTAGGATCGCGACGGTGATCTCCGGCACCAAACTACGTGGTGGGCCGAGCACTAGCTTCGGCCCCGTCACCAAGTTAGAGGAAGGCGACCAGCTCGCGATCATCGGCAGCAACCTGGATGGCAGTTGGTACCAGGCCAACCTGGCGGATGGCTCGTCCGGCTGGGTGTTGGCCTACAAAGTCGTGCTGCTAGAGCCGACGGCGACGCCCGCTCCGCTGGTGACCGCTCCGCTGACACCGACCGTCGCCGCGACGGAAACGCTTTCAGCGACCGTCCCGCTGACCGCTGCGCTGCCCGTCACCAGTGAGCTGCCGGCGCTCGTCACTGCCGAGCCGTCGCCTGTGCCGGCAGCGACGCCGCTGACCGGACTGGCTGCGGTGTTGTCCGAGGGCGCGCCACACCGTACCGAAGCGTTGTTCGGCATCGTGCTGGTCATCGCCGGCATCGGTGTACTGCTGGTTGCGCTGGCGTCGGCGGTCCTGCACTTCTCGGCGCGGCGCGGCACGTAGCCGCCGGCCGGTCGAATCATCTCGACGTGACATCTTTCTTGGAGGGGTATCATGTTGCACGCTGACATTGCGAAAGTGCTGATCGCGGAGGACGAGCTGCAAGCGCGCATCCGTGAGTTGGGGACGTGCATTGCGGAGGACTACGAAGGCAGAGACCTGCTCCTGATCTGTGTGCTGAAGGGTGGGGTCATGTTTCTGTCCGACCTGATGCGAACGATCAATATGCCGGTCAGCATCGACTTCATGGCGACGTCGAGCTATGGCGGCGGTACCGAAACGAGCGGCGTCGTGCGCATCCTCAAGGACCTCGACGCGGCGATCGAAGGGCGACACGTCCTGATCGTCGAGGACATCATCGACACCGGTCACACACTCGGTTACCTGCTGCGCCTGCTGGAGCAGCGCCAGCCGGCCAGTGTGCGGGTTTGTACCCTGCTCAATAAGCCTGAGCGCCGCGAGGAAGACATTCGTGTGGACTACATCGGCTTCGATATTCCGAATGAGTTCGTGGTCGGATATGGGCTGGATTTCAACGAGCTGTACCGCAATCTGCCCTACATCGGCGTCCTGCGGCCTGAGCTGTACATGAACGCGCTGCCGGATGCGTAGTGGCACGCCGTGTCGACGCCCACGAGGGGCTGGACGACGTGCCTGTCTTCCCCCCGTCCACGGGGAGACTGAGTGGGGCGGAGGCAGGAGGAGGTGAAACCGTGTATTCGAGTTTGCGGGAGTTCGTGACGCTCCTGGAGGAGCGCGGACGGCTCCGCCGCATTACGGTGCCGGTAAGCGCCGAGCTGGAGATCAGCGAGATCACCGATCGCGTATCGAAGGGGCCGCAGGAGCAAAACGTGGCCCTGCTGTTCGAGAACGTCACGGGCTACGCCATGCCGGTGCTGACCAACGCGTTCGGCTCTGCCGAACGGATGGCCTGGGCGCTCGG
>CAZPTF010000192.1:0-6108 GCA_964589015.1 uncultured Anaerolineae bacterium | reverse complement strand
CCGGGCAGCGGTAAGCGCAATGTCGGCATGTACCGCTTGCAGGTCTTCGACGAGACGACGCTGGGCATGCACTGGCAGGTCCACAAGGGCGGTGCCGAGCATCAAGAGGCAGCGCGCGAAGCCGGGCTGGAGCGCATCCCCGTCGCGGTGGCCATCGGCGGTGATCCGGCGGTCACCTGGTCGGCGTCGGCACCGCTGCCCTCCGACATCGACGAGTTGCTGCTCGCCGGCTGGCTGCGCGGCCGTCCGGTCGATCTCGTGCCGTGCGTGTCGCAGCCGCTCGAAGTGCCGGCGGACGCCGACATCGTCATCGAGGGCTACGTCGATCCCGGCGAGCGGCGCATCGAAGGCCCCTTCGGCGATCACACCGGCTACTACTCGCTGGCGGACGAATACCCGGTCATGCACGTCACCGCGATCACGCGGCGTGAATCGCCCATCTACCCGGCGACGCTGGTCGGCCGGCCGCCGATGGAAGACTACTGGATGGGCAAGGTGACGGAACGGCTGTTCCTCCCGCTGATCCGCATGGTCCAGTCTGAGGTCGTCGACGTCAATATGCCGGCGGAAGGCGTGTTCCACAACCTGGTGATCGTCAGCATCAAGAAGCGCTACCCCGGGCAGGCGCGCAAGGTGATGTACGGTCTGTGGGGTATGGGTCTGATGATGCTCTCGAAAGCGTTCCTCATCGTCGATGCGGACGTGGACGTGCACGACCTGTCGGAGGTCGCCTGGCGTGTGTCCAACAACGTCGACTGGCGGCGGGACGTCGTCATCGTCGACGGGCCGGTCGATGCGCTCGACCACGCCTCGGACCGCCCGAATTACGGCGGGAAGATCGGCGTCGACGCGACGCGCAAGGGGCCACTCGACGGTCACGACCGGCCGTGGCCCGGCGATATCGAAATGAGCGCCGAAATACAGGCGCTGGTGACCGGGCGGTGGGCTGAGTATGGCTTCTGACGTGTCGCCGGAGCGGCGGAACGGTGCGCCCACGCACGGCTTGGCATCGTCCGTGTGGCTCTTCCTGGAGATGATCAAGTTCGAGCACACCGTGTTCGCGCTACCGTTCGCATATATCGGCATGCTCCTGGCGGCGGGTGGCTGGCCCGGCTGGTGGACGTTCGCCTGGATCACCGTCGCGATGGTCGCCGCGCGGACGGTGGCAATGGCCTTCAACCGTTACGCCGACCAGCGCATCGACGCACGCAATCCACGCACGGCGGGGCGGGCACTGCCGCAGGGCCGGCTGTCGCGCAAGGCGACGCTCGGCGTCGTCGTTGTCGCCCTGCTGGTCCTGGCGCTGGCGGCGTGGATGCTGAAACCCATCTGCCTCTATCTGCTGCCGCCGGCGGGGTTGTTCCTGCTCGGCTATTCGTACACCAAGCGCTTTACCTGGCTGTCGCATTGGCTGCTCGGCATCACCGACGGCATCGCCGTGTCCGGCGCGTGGCTGGCGGTGACCGGCCGTCTCGACGGTCTGGCGTTCCTGCTGTGGTTTGCTGTCGCGCAGTGGATCGCCGGCTTCGATCTGATCTACGCCTGCCAGGACGTCGAGTTCGACCGGCGGGAGCGGCTCCATGCGGTGCCGGCGCGGTTCGGCGTGGCCGTCGCGCTGCGCTGGGCGCGCATCAGCCATTTGCTGATGATGCTCGCGCTGGCCGGAGTCGGTTGGTTGGGCGGCCTGACCTGGCCCTATTGGCTCGGTCTCACCGTGGTCTGCGCCCTGCTGGTCTACGAGCACCGCCTGGTCTCACCGGCGGATCTGCGCCGGTTGGACCTGGCATTCTTCAACATGAACGGCTATATCAGCCTGGTGATGCTGGCAGCCGTCGCTTTGGGCATATTCGTCACGTAGAGTGGGACCCCGTGACGTTCCGGGCCGTGTGCCCGTGAAGGAGGACCGATGAATACGCGAATTGTTGGGTGGAGTATCCTGGTTGTCATAATAGTTCTATCGCTGGCGCTGGGTGTCACCGGCTGTGACCTGCTCTCCAGAGAGCCGGGCAGTCTGAAGATCGGCGTGTTGCCTATTCTCGACGTGTTGCCGCTGTACGTCGCCGAGCAGGAGGGTTACTTCGCGGCCGAAGGTGTCGAAGTCGAGCTGGTCCCGTTCTCGAGCGCGGTGGAGCGCGATGTAGCGCTGCAGACGGACCAGATCGACGGTGAGGTCAACGACCTGATTTCCGCGGCGTTACTGAATAACGAGGACGACCGCGTGCGTGTGGTGCGCACCGCGATGCGCGCGACACCGGAGAAAGCGATGTTCGTGATTCTCTCTGTCGATGACACCATCCAATCGGCGAAGGAGCTGAAGGGCAAGGAGATCGGCATTTCCGGCAACTCGGTCATCGAATACGTCGTCGACCGCCTCCTCCAGGCCGAGGGACTGTCCGGCAGCGACATCGTCAAAGGTGAGGTGCCGAAGATCCCGGTGCGTCTGGAGCTGTTGACCAACGGCAACATTCCGGCGGCGTGCCTGCCCGAGCCGCTCGCCTCGTTGGCGGCGGTCAGTGGCGCGCACATCGTCATCGACGACCGCGCGCATCCGGAATACGCGCAGAGCGTGGTCAGCATCTCGGCGCGGACGCTGGGAAAGAAACCGGCTGCGGTCAAACGCTTCTTGAACGCTTATGAAAAGGCGGTAGCGGCACTGAACGCCGATCCCGAGAAGTACCGTCCGTTGTTGATCGAAAAGGGCCGCGTGCCGAAACCGGTGGAGGACTCATTCACGATGCCGGTGTTTCCCCTGGCCGGCGTGCCGGCAGAGGACGAAGTCGCAGACGTGCTCGACTGGATGGCAGCCAAGGAGATCCTCGCTCGCGACCTGGTGTACGGTGAACTCGTATCCGCCAACTATCTTCCCTAGCGGAGCGGCGATTTGTCCGAGATCATGATTCGGCTTGACGATGTGACGTTCTCCTACAAGAGCGGGGCGGCCGTATTCGAGCGTTTCTCCTGGCAGGCCGCGACTGGCGACGCGTGGGCGGTGATCGGGCCGTCCGGTTGTGGCAAGACCACGCTACTCTACTTGATCAGCGGTCTCTACCAACCGTTGGCCGGGACGATCGCTGTCGCTGGTGAGCGCGTGCCGCGTAAGGACCGCGGGCGCACCGGTCTGATCCTGCAGGACTACGGCTTGCTGCCGTGGGCGACCGTGCAGGGCAACGTCGAGCTGGGCCTGCGTATCCGCCAGTTCTATGGTCTGAGCGATATGAATCACGCCGCGAGCGCGCGTGTCGCGTTCTGGCTGGACCGGCTGGGGATCTGCGGGTTGCGCGACAAGTACCCGGCGCAGATCTCCGGTGGCCAGCGCCAGCGCGCCGCGATCGCGCGCACGCTGGTCGTGCAGCCGGATGTGCTGTTGATGGACGAGCCGTTCTCATCGCTCGACGCACTGACCCGCGAAGATCTGCAGAACGTCGTGCTGGAGCTGCAGGCGGAGATGGGCATCACCACCGTCGTCGTGACGCACAACATCGAAGAAGCCGTCCTGTTGGGCCGGCGAATCCTCGTCCTCGGCCAGCCGCCGATCCGCGAGCCGCAGGTCGTGGATAACCCGTGCGCGGATCTGGCGCTCTTCCGCGATGCCCCCGAATTCTACAATCAGTGCACGGAGCTGCGCGGGAGGCTCGCCCGATGAAGGGACGGCAGGTGTTGTTGACGGTTGTCGTCCTGCTGGTGCTGTGGGAGGTTGTCGCCCGCCTGTGGGGAGTCAGCGTGCTGCCGCCTGCGTCGAAAGTGCTGCTCGTGTTCTTCGCAGAATTGCCGGGACCGCTCGGCCGCCATCTGCTGGCGAGTACCGGCCGTACGCTGGTGAGCATTGCGCTCGCGGTGACGCTCGCAACGCCGCTGGGCCTGGCGCTCGGCCAGAGCGAGTCGCTGAGCCGCCTGTTGTCGCCGCTGATCTACATCGTATACCCCATCCCGAAGATCGTCTTTCTGCCCATCGTGCTGCTTTTCCTGGGGATTGGCGATGTGTCCAAAGTCTTCCTGATAACCCTCATTTTGTGGTTCCAGGTGTTGGTCGTCGTGCGCGACGAGGCGAGCGCTATCCGCCCCGAGATGATCCACTCCGTCCGCTCGCTGGGCGGTGGGCGGCGGGCGTTGTTTCTCTTCGTCTACCTGCCCGCCTGTTTGCCCGCTGTCCTCACCGCGATCCGCGTGAGCATCGGCACGGCCATCGCCGTGCTCTTCTTCGCCGAATCCTTCGCGACGACATCCGGTCTGGGTTACTACATCATCGTCGATACCTGGGGACGGCTCGATTACGCGGCGATGTACGCCGGCGTCGTGGCGATGAGCCTGCTCGGCGTGGTGTTGTTCTTCACCGTGGACGGTCTGGAACGGCGGCTGTGCCCGTGGAAATGATCCGTGTGGGATGATACCACCTTTCATTTGGTCATCCGCGACATTCGTGCTAAAACATACTGAAGTCGTATCATTACACATCTGCAATGGAGGGCGACATGACTGACCATCCCTGGACCCAAAGTTTCCCGGGCGCGATCACCGTTTGTGATCCTGAGGGCATCATCCTGGAAATGAACGACCGTTCGCAGCACATGTTCCGCGAGGAGGGTGGGGCCGCCTTGATCGGCACGAACGTGCTGGACTGCCACCCCGAAGCTGCCCGGGCCAAACTGAAAGCCATGCTGCAAACCCAGCGCGCGAATGTGTACACCATCGAGAAGAAGGGCCGCAAGAAGCTGGTCCAACAGACGCCGTGGTACCACGATGGCGAGTACGCCGGTTTCGTCGAGATGGTGATCGATATGCCGGACAATCTGCCCCATTTCGTGCGTGGTTAGCTGACGCTCAGGAGGTGTTCGCCGATGAACTCCAAAGACAGGATCATGACTGCACTGCACGGAGGCAAGCCGGACCGTCTACCGGTGACCGTGCACCAGTGGCAGCCGTACCATCTGGACAAGTACCTGGGTGGCATGTCGCCGCTGGAGGCGTTCGGCGCGGTGGGGATGGACGCCTTCATCCAATACTTCCAGGACATGGGCCAGTTCTGGCTCGTTGACGTCGATTTCGACAAGTTCTCGACGCCGGAATGGCGCGATGAAGTTGAGATCGTCAGCGCTGACCCGGACCAGCGCAGGTACAACCACACCGTCTATACGCCCGCAGGAACGCTGACCTACAAGACCGCCGGCAATCGCCAGACGACCTGGATCACCGAGTATCTGATCAAGCACGACGAGGACATCGAGCTGCTCCGTCGCTATATGCCGGTCCCCGAGCTCGACCTGGAGCCGGTGCGGCGCGCGCACGACGAGGTCGGTGACGCCGGCATCCTGCGCGGGTTCGTGTGGGGCGATCAAGCGGGCTGCTGGCAGCATGCCGCTTGCCTGTACGACATCACAGGCCTGATTATGGCGACCTACGACCGGCCGGAGTGGGTCCACGAGCTGTTGGACATCCTGCTGGAGAAGAAGTTGCGCTTCATCGCGTCGATGCGCGGAGCGTGCTTCGACCTGATCGAGACCGGCGGCGGCGCGGCGTCGTCGACGGTGATCTCACCACGCTTGTATGAGACGTTCTGCCTGCCGTACGACCGGCAGATGCACGATGCCCTGCACGACCTCGGCTTCCTGGTCACGTATCACACGTGCGGTGGGACCCGAAACATCGAGAATCTGATCGTGCGCAACGGCTGTGACGTCTCCGAGACGCTGGCGCCGCTGAGCATCGGCGGCAACAGCGAGCCGTGGGAGGCGAAGGTCGCCTTCGGTGACCGCGTCGCACTGATCGGCGGCATGGACCAGCACAGTGTGCTCACCAGCGGGAGCGCGACGGAGATCCGCGCGATGGTCCACACGCTGTTCGAACGCGTCGGCTACGACGGCGGTTACGTCCTCGGTTGCGCCGACCACTTCTTCGAGACGCCGGTCGAGAACCTGCGCGTCTACGCCGATGCCGCCCGCGAATGCGTGTACTGACATGCGCGGTGCTGCATGCCTCCCCTGTCCACGGGGGAGGTTGGAAGAATCAGGTCGCGGGGATTGAGGAGGACCAATGCCTCCCCCGTCCACGGGGGAGGGTGGAAGAATCAGGTCGCGGGGATTGAGGAGGACCAATGCCTCCCCCGTCCACGGG
>CAZPTF010000191.1:0-7987 GCA_964589015.1 uncultured Anaerolineae bacterium | reverse complement strand
GCAACATTAGAGGCTATGTCATGCGGTACACCGGTTTTAGTCAATGGTGACTGTGACGTGTTAAGGGGTCATTGCATAAGAAGTAACGCAGGTCTTTGGTATAACGGCTTCGATGAATTTGAGGAATGTATGAATCTTCTTTCAGGTGACGATAAATTAAGATGTGAGATGGGTAAAAATGGAATAAATTATGTGAGGTCAAATTATAGCTGGGATATCGTTGAAAAGAAGTATCTAACTTTACTGGATAGGATGAAAGAAAGTGATTTGAACAACTTAGAAAAGCATTGACACTTGAGCTAAAGCCTGCGAAAAACATATGCCATATTCTCTGCAATTATTTCCCAATCATATTTTTCCTTTACTAGCTTCAAAGCGTTGTATCTAAGTTTATTGGATAATTCAGGATCGGATATTAACTGATAAATTCTTTCTGGGAATTCAGATATATCACAGATTAACGCATGGTTTTGATCCTCAATATCTATGCCTCTTGAACCTATAGGTGTAGTTATTATAGGAATTCCTGACGCCATGTATTCTAACATTTTAAGATTCGTGCCTGATCCGCTTAGCATTGGGTTCAATGCGATAGCCGCTGTACGGTACATTTTAAGTTTTTCTCCATCAGTAATCTCAAATGTTAAGCTTATATTTTTACTAAGATTCTTTGTATTTAAGCCACGGCAGACGCTACCGCATATTAAAAAATGTATTCCGCTAGTACAAGGCGCAATTTGTTCTATAATAGTTCGTACGGCTTCGATATTTGGTGCATGAGCGCTACCAATAAAAATTGCCACAGGATTATTAAAAGGTTTATCTTCCTCTCGTTCGCTATTTTTAATAATATCCGCAAAATCTTCAACGTTTGTGCCATTAGGAGATATATACAATTTTTTATCTTGTAGATTATATAATTTTTTTAGTTCATAACCGTCCGAAGAAGAAGTTGTAAATACGATATGCGATTTACTAATTAAACGCCCTTCTAGGTTTCTGACAGTGCTAGTAAATAAATTTTTTATTAATTTCTTTTTTATCATATTTTTCTTCAAACTATATTCTACATTATGAGACTCATAGATAATAGGCCTGCTATTTATTGTACTCTCTATTATTGGGAACATGTACGGATGTGATAGCACAACAATATCACAGTCATTTAAATGATATCTTAAAGTTCTCTTAATGTTAGAATTATATTTGCCTAAAATCATCGCAGTAATGTCGTCAGCTGGTATTCCTAGCGCCTTTGCTGCAATGAATTCTGCTATTTTTTGAATATGACTCTTGGGCACTCTTATTTCTATAAAATTCTCTTTTATATATGTCTTTGTAGTTTCAGGGTCGTTTCCAAAGCACAAATATATTATGAAATATTCTTTAGATAACCTCTTGTATATGTTGTAGATCCTTATCTTTCCCCCATGGTTAGGAGGGTAAATTGGAAAGTCATTTAAGACAATAATCCTCTTCATTTAATCTTCCTTGAAAGTATATCTGACATATCTTTTGCGATTATTCTCCAATCGTACCTCTCACATACAAGCTTGTATCCGTTATCTCTAAGCTGAGAATATAGAATCTCATCGCTAATTACCTCCATTATCTTCTCGGGGAACTCTTGGATATCACATATTAAAGCGTGAGTATAATTCTCAATTTCCAAGCCTCTTGCTCCTACTGGTGTTGTGACTACTGGCAACTTTGCTGCCATGTAATCTAGCATTTTTATATTTGTTCCAGATCCAGTTAGCATAGGATTCAAGGCTATGCTTGAAGATTTATAAAAATCAATCTTTTTTTCTTCGCTGATTTGCCCGAACAAATAAACATTATTTGCCTTATTTGATACAAATGGGGGTTTAATATCATTTGTAAAATCCAAAAAATATTTTTTATCATTTAGATAATATGCGACTTCTAGAATAGCTATGCCCAATATTCTTCTTTCTTCAGTTATCGACTTACTGCAAGTAAATGAAACTAGTCTAGACGCATTATCTCTTAAGTATACGGATATTATATTAATGTTTTTCTCCACTTTCTTGCATTCTGAATTTGCGTCCATTTCTATTTCTATATCTTGCTTAAAGGGAGAGAATATCTTTAAATCCAACCGATTGATATCTTCGGATACATAAATTTTAAATGCGGGTTCGCACCATAGTGCAGGAGTTTTATCCCAATATTCAGTATTATAGGAACCAGATATCAGGATTTTTGTTTTCAATATCGAACTGTCATAATCTCTTAAATCTAACTGCTTTGATAAATTTTTAACAAGAAAAAACCCCGTAGAGCTTCCGGCAACTATGAATTTTAATTCTGGCAGTTTCGGAGCAATTTCAGTTATTTGTTCTATCGCTTCAATGTTTGGGGGGTGATAACTTCCAACGAAAATGCATTTTATTGCATCAGTGAATCCTTTATTTACAGGATGATTATAATCAAGATCCTCGTAAGCTTTGAGATCTACTCCGTTGGGTGAGACATAAATTTTATTCTCTGATATATCATAAATACTGATCAACTTATTTTTGTTATCTTCCGAAACTGCAAAAGCAATATCGCACCTTTGTGATAATGATTTCTCGATGCGGCGTACATACCATAGAAATATTTTACCTGCCCTAGATTCTGATAAGGTCTGCTTCATCAGCTCATACTCGACATTATGGGATTCGTAGACTACTTTCTTATCGGTTAGGAGTTTTTGCTGTACAGTAAACAGATATGGATAAACAAATACAACCACTTCTGCATTTAACACCTCTTCTTTGAATACATTTTTAAAATTATAATTAAATTTACTATCTATGGACGTTATTATAGCTGAACACTCTTTTATTTTTGTGAATTTCCCAATCAAATGGTGTAAAACCATGCTCAATCGCGTCTTGGGGATCCTTATCTCTCGAAAATTATTATTATGATTGACCTCCTCGATCGCATTATTTAAATCCGGATAAGTGAAACTTATTAGAGTTATATTATAATAATTTGACAAATTATTGTAAATATGATATAGTCTTTGTTCTCCACCGCTTTTTGGTGGATTGAAGGCCGGATGAAAGCTGAGCGCAAGTATGGACACCACAGCATTTAAGTAGATATTCCCCTATTTAATGCTTGTGAGGGTATTACATATCACTTTTAGATATGGAAGGGATGTATATGGGGGGGCAGAACTATACTTTATGAAATTAACAGAAAATTTATACAAAAAAGGATTGACAATTACCGTTTGCACTACAAAATCGAACTCTTTAGTACCATTTATAAAATCTGGCACAGTATGGAATAACGAGCTCACAGATGAAACGATTAATGGCATAGATGTGCTGAGATTTCCCGTTAAGAATCCTAATAAGCACCTATCACATGCATATGAAAAATTAATTCAACATAGAACCGACAATGAAGAGCAATATTTTATTAATCATATATCAGAATTAGCAGCCAAGCATTCTAATAGTTGTGATAATATATTGTCTGCTGGGTGGCATTCGCTTGAAAGGTATGGCTCGTTCCAAATGAGATGGACTAAAAAGCAATCAGATGTTATTATAAAAGATTGTAATATACAGGAGATTTCTTTTTTGATGAAAAACGACAGACATATATATGCTGAAGCTATTATAGAGACCCAAAATTATAGATCCATTAATCCTTTGCCTATAAGCAGCGATTGGTCAAAAGTGACAATTCCTCTTCCTGATGTATCTGGCATTCTGAGGATGAGCTTTGTAGTAGATCGGGTTTGGAGACCTATACGTGATAATAGATCTTTAGGCGTTTCTATTTCGGAGATTTCCTACAGAACTGATAAATACGAGAACCTCCTTGATATGGAAAAAGATTATAAATCTTTGTTTAAATCAAAAGACATATATACAGATCATCTTGTATCTATCGCCTCGAAGAGACCAACGATATATTGCAATTTATTTGATTATTTGAGAGGCCCAAGATCTCCTAGAATGGTCAAGTGGTTAGAAAATAACATTAAAAATTATGATCTTGTTACAGCTCAGATGCTACCTTTTAATACCATAAAATATTCGATGATTGCTAAAAAGCATGGAATACCTTTAGTATTATTGCCTCTTATGCATGTGGATGATGAATTTTATCATTGGCCCCATTATTACCGTTTTCTGAGAGATGCCGATATGGTTCTCGCTATTTCTAGATATTCTAAGCAAAATTTTTTTGATAAAATCGGTGCTAATAGCACATTCGTAGGTGCTGGCATAGATACTAGTATATTTCTGGACAACAATGTGAATGGTAATTCATTTCGTGAAAAGTACTCTCTAAATAATAAAAATATTATACTAACAGTTTCACGAAAAACACCGAGCAAGAGATATGATCTACTTATCCAAGCGGTTTCAATAATAAAGAATAACGTCAAAGATGCACATTTAGTGATGATTGGACCTGACGAAGACAATATACCAATTAATTCAAGCTTTGTTACTTACTTAGGCAAAGTCAGTGATGAGGACTTAGCGAGTGCATATGATGCATGCGATGTTTTTGCTATGATGTCCGAGAGTGAGAGTTTTGGAATGGTTTACTGCGAGGCATGGTCTCGGAAAAAACCGGTTATAGGGAACCTTTATTGTGGAGCTGTAGCTTCCCTGATTCATAATGGTGTGGACGGATATTTATGCAAAGATGCATATGACGTGGCGAATAAAATAGAACTCCTTATTCAGGATAGTCAGTTGGCCAAAAGTTTAGGCGATGCAGGATATAAAAAAGTAATCGAAAATTATACGTGGGAAATTGTGTCTGAAAAAATATATAATATATATAAAAGGATATTGGATTGATCTTTACCTGATATTTCCTGCATTAACGAATCGATGGCTAGGTCTGCGCCACCGATCCGCATTGGAAAAGGCGGGTCAGGTCACCTGGACCGCCAAGGTGCTCTCGCCGCTACATCCAGCGAGGGTGTAGCTTACGGTGAAGATCTTCTGGCCCGGAGTTCCAAACCTTGAATCGAGCTGGTAGATCCCCGTTGATACCTTCTGGAGGGTGCTGCTCGTCAGGACGGCGTCGGCGGGGCTCCAGGTCAGCCTCAGGTTCGATGGGTCGGCGAGCTCTCCTCCGGCACCGCGGAACTTCACGGTAATGGAGTAGGGGCTGTAGGCCCTAGTGGCGCTGAACTCCATGGAAGCCCAGCAGATGGCCATCGAGTCCATAGATATCGCGGGACGGACGAAGATGTTCCCGCTAGGACCGTCCTGATGGACGTAGGCGACCCAGAGGAGGCCGTCGGAGGGGTTGAAGGCGAGGCTCGGCCATATCTCATCGCCGGAGGTTCCCGTCAATTGAGCCCTATCGATCAGCCTCCAGCCGGGATCGAATCTCTCCATGTAAAGGTCGAGGCTCCCCGCCTCCTGAGAGCTGTAGGCCAGGTTGAAGACGCCGTCATGCCAGAGGAGGGATGGGTAGTCCTGGACCGAAGGGCTTGTGGTTATCCTCCTCTTCTCCAGGGAGTTGAGGCTCCGATCGTACTTCTTGACGAATATATCCTTGTTGCCGGTCTCTTCCGAGACATAGGCGACGTAGAGCCTCCCATCCCCTCCCAGAGTGAGGGACGGCCTGTCCTGGTAGCTCGCCTCGGTCGTCACCCTCACCTTCCGGATAGATGTCCAGGCGGAGTTGAACCGCTCGATGAAGATGTCGCCGCCGGAAGACGGGCCCGTCTCCCAGGACTGGTAGGCGAGGTAGAAGTCGCTGCCCACCCTGATCAGGGACGGGCTGTCCTGGTCCGCGGTGGAGGTGGTAAGCCTCCTGGTCTCGACGAGGAAGAGGTCGCGGTCGTACTTCTTCATGAAGATGTCCCAGTTTCCTGTCTCGTCGGAGACGTAGGCGACGTAGTAGTAGCCGTCGGAGTAGATCACCGACGGCGTGTCCTGGTAGGCCTGATCGCTGGTAGCCCTCACCTTCTGAATCTGGCTCCATCCGGGATCGAACCTCTTCAGGAATATGTCGCCTCTGAATAACGGACCCGCCTCCCAGGACTGGTAGGCCAGGAGGCTGCCGTCGTCGACGAAGACGAGGGACGGCCTGTCCTGGACCGCCTCGCCGGAGGTGAGCTGCCTGACGTCTCTGTAAGCTCTTATCTGGTAGCCGCTGTAACCCCGAGCGCTGTCATAGTCAGTGGCGGGCGCATGATTGCCGTCCCTGACGTAGACGTAGACGCTGTACTCTCCGGCGTCACCGTAACCCGGGGACCAGGTCCAGGTGGGACTCAAGGACCAGTCCTGGACGACCTTCCAGACGTCTCCCGTCGAAGGACCCCTCAGCCAGAACCTGGTGAAGATCGGGTCGCCGTCGGGGTCCGTCGCCGTCGCCGTCCAGGTTATGGTGCTCCCGGCGATCTGGGGGCTCGGCCTGTCGGGGGTGAGGGCGGTGACGACGGGGGGCCGATTGACCGACGTCAGCTGGTATCCGCCGAAGCCCCGAGCGCTGTCGTAGCTGGTGGCGGGGGCGTGTCTGCCGTCCCTGACATAGACGTAGACGTCATAGGCTCCAGCGTCAGCAGGGGAGGTAGACCAAGTCCAGGTACTGCTCGTGGACCAATCCCGAACGACATTCCAGACGTCTCCCGTCGAAGGACCCCTCAGCCAGTACCTGTAGAATATGGTGTCCCCGTCCGGGTCGATGGCCACGGACGTCCATACGATCGTCGATCCCGCCACTGACGGGCTGGGCGAGCTGGGGATCAGAGCCGTCACCGTCGGGGGGAGGTTCGCCGGCCTTATGGCGATCAGCTGGTAGCCCCTGTAACCCATCATATCGTCGTAGCGGCCCGCAGGCTGGTGTTTGCCGTCCCTGACGTAGACCGCAAAGTCGTACTGGCCAGCATCACCTACGGAAGTAGACCAGGTCCAGGTGCTGGTGGTGGACCAGTCTCTGACGACCTTCCACGCATTCCCGGTGGAGGGGCCCCTCATCCAGAACCGATAGAGTACCGGATCTCCGTCAGGATCATAGGCAGATGCGGTCCACCTCATCGTAGTTCCCGCAATCTGGGGGCCAGGCCTGTCAGGAGCAAAGCCCGTCAACACTGGAGGCTGGTTAGAGATGGGCGCCGGGGTTACGGTGAAGGTCTCGATCTTGTACGCGTCCCAGCTGTCAGGGCCCGCGTGCTTTGCGTCCCTGATCCATACGTTGACCTCGTAGTTGCCGGGCTGCGATGTCGTCCAGTCCCAGAAGTTCGTGTTGGACCAGTCCCGGACCTGCTGCCAAGCTTCGCCTGTCGAGGGTCCTTTCAGCCAGAACCGATAGAGGATCGGATCCCCGTCAGGATCGTAGGCCGAAGCGGTCCACCTTACCGTCGCGCCCGCAGTCTGGGGGCTGGGTCGATTCGGCGAGAGGGCCGTAACCACCGGGGGCTGGTTAGGGACAAGTGCCGGGTTTACTTTGAATGGTGTTATCTTGTAAGCATCCCAGCCATCTGGGCCAGCGTGATTACCGTCCCTGATCCAGACACTCATCTCGTATTCGCCCTGCTGCGATGGAACCCAGTCCCACCAGTTCTTGGTGCTCCAGTCTTGGACCTGTTGCCACGCTCCTCCCGTAGAGGGACCTTTTAGAGAGAATGCATAATATACAACGTCCCCAGGATCTGGATCCGTAGCGTCAGCGATCCACCTTATGGGGGTGCCCACTGTCTGGGGGCTCGGCGGGTTTGATGTCAACGAGTTGAAGACCGGAGGTCGGTTGAGGATAGGTGCCGGGCTTACGGTGAAGGTCTCGATCTTATAAGCGTCCCAGTTGTTGGGTCCAGCGTGTTTCCCGTCCCTGATCCATACGTTCACCTCGTAGTTGCCGGGCTGGGATGTGGTCCAGTCCCAGAAGTTTGTGTTGGACCAGTCTCGGACCTGCTGCCAAGCTTCGCCTGTCGAGGGTCCTTTCAGCCAGAACCGATAGAGGATCGGGTCCCCGTCAGGATCGT
>CAZPTF010000190.1:5714-8211 GCA_964589015.1 uncultured Anaerolineae bacterium | reverse complement strand
ATGATTCGCAAGATACTGCACCTCGACCTGGATGCTTTTTTCTGCGCTGTCGAAGAGCTGCACGATCCGACGCTATTTGGGCGCCCTTTCGCAGTGGGCGGTAACGCCGAAAACCGTGGTGTCGTCGCGTCGTGTTCATACGCAGCTCGCCGGTTCGGCGTGCGTTCTGCCATGCCGATGGCGCGTGCCGTGCGCATTTGCCCCGACCTGCGCGTGGTGCACCCACACTACCGCGACTACTCCGCGATGTCGCACGAAGTCATGGCGCGCCTGTGCCAGGTGACCCCGTTGGTCGAGCAGCTCTCGATCGACGAGGCCTTTCTGGATGTGAGCGATCTGCCCGAGTCCGGCGAGGCCATCGCGCGCCGGCTGCAGTCCGAGATCTGGGATGCGCTCAAGCTGCCCTGTTCCCTCGGCGTTGCCGCGAACAAGCTCGTCGCGAAGATCGCCACCGACGTCGCGAAATCGACCAGCAGCAGCGCGAATTACCCGAACGCGATTTGGGTGGTGCCGCCCGGACAGGAGCGGGCGTTCCTCGATCCGTTACCGTCCGACCGGCTGTGGGGAGTTGGCCCCAAGACCCGCGAACGTTTGGCAGCGTTGGGCCTGCATACTATCGGCGATATTGCCCGGCAGTCCGAGACGGATATGGTCAAACAGTTCGGGAAACATGGGAGCGACCTGGTACAACGGGCACGGGGTATCGACGATCGTCCGGTGGTGACAACCCATACGATCAAATCGATCAGCCAGGAAGTGACCTTCGCACGTGACGTGTCCGACCGCACGGTGCTGCTGCAAACGCTGCATTCTCAGGCGGAACAGGTGGGGCGTCGCCTGCGCGCCAAGAAAACGGGCGGCTTCACCGTGCGTGTGAAGCTGCGCCGGCCGGACTTCACGACGCTGAGCCGGCAGATCACACTCGACCAACCGACGGACGAGGACAGCGAGATCTACGCGGTGGCGATTCAGCTTTTCGACAGCATGTGGAAAACGGGAGACCCGGTGCGTTTGTTGGGTCTCGGGGTGAATCGGTTGGGGGCGCCGGTCCGCCAGCTGAGCCTGTGGGGATCGCAATACGAACGGCTGAGCCGGCTGCATTCGGCCATCGATGCGCTGCGCGATCGCTTCGATGAGCGCGTGGTCAAGCGCGGCACCGAGCTGCTGGACGATGAGCCGCGTGGCTGATTGTGCCGCTCTGCGTCGAGCGCTCCGGGCAGCGTCGTTGCTGCACTGCGCCTCTCCGGCAAGGACGCGCCTTACATCGACCTGCCGACCGCCTCGGCGAT
This sequence comes from uncultured Anaerolineae bacterium, assembly GCA_964589015.1. GTDB lineage: Bacteria > Chloroflexota > Anaerolineae > DAOTYC01 > DAOTYC01 > CAZPTF01. Next base: position 6,922 of record CAZPTF010000190.1, on the reverse strand, counting down.
CGCTTTGAGCTGGCTCATCAACTGGGCGAAGCGCTCCGGCTTCAGCGATTGCGCGCCATCGGAGACAGCGTTCTCCGGCGTCGGGTGCACCTCGATGAGCAGACCGTCCGCTCCCGCAGCGACCGCGGCCTTCGACATTGCCGGAACCAGTTCCCAGTGCCCCGTGCCGTGGCTCGGGTCGACCATCACCGGCAGGTGCGACAGGTTCTTCAGCACCGGCACGGCGCTCAGATCGAGCGTGTTGCGCGTCGCTGTCTCGAAGGTGCGGATGCCACGCTCGCACAGAATGACCCGGTAATTCCGGTGTGATAAAATATACTCGGCGGACATGAGCAGCTCCTCGATGGTCGACATCATCCCGCGCTTGAGCAATACCGGCTTGCCCGACTCACCGGCAGCGTGGAGGAGGTTGAAATTCTGCATGTTGCGGGTACCGATCTGGAGCATATCGGCGTACTGGGCAACGAGCGGGACCTGTTCCGCCCCCATCACTTCAGTGACGATTGCCAGGCCGGTCCGTTCTTTTACTTCGGCCAGAATCTCCAGCCCTTCCGTGCCCAGCCCCTGGAAGCTGTACGGGGACGTGCGCGGTTTGAATGCGCCGCCGCGCAGGACGTGCACGCCTGCTTCCTTGAGCGCCCATGCGACGTCCAGCATCTGATCGAGGCTCTCTACTGAGCAGGGTCCGGCCACGACGGTAATCCTTTTCCCTCCGATCTGTATCCCGTTCAGGGGGATGATCGTGTCTTCGGGTTTTGAATCGCGGCTGGCGAGTTTGAACGGCTTCATGACGTGGGTGACTTTTTCGACGCCTTCCATGATTGCGAGCGTTTGCGGTTCCGGCAGCCGCATGTCCCCGACGGCCGCGACGATGGTCAGTTCCTCGCCGACGATGACGTGCGATTTGAAGCCCAGACTCTCAATACGATCTGACACGGCCTGTACCTCCTTCTGTGTGGCTCCCCGTTTCATGATGATGATCATTGCGTTTTCCTCCTATTCCCTTCGTTTGCTGGACAACAAAAAAGCGTGGAGCTGGTTAACTCCACGCTTGCTTTCCCGATTTCTTCCGGCTCAATCTAGCCGAACAGACTTAACAGGGCGTCTCCTTTCGGGCGCGAGTCAACCAGCCTGGCACGCAGGCAAAATACCAACCAAAAAAGAAAGCGCCACGAACGGAAACAGACGTATCAAAACGACCCGCGCAG
>CAZPTF010000190.1:3642-5614 GCA_964589015.1 uncultured Anaerolineae bacterium | reverse complement strand
GCTGTGAATCGCAGCGGTTCCATCCACGAATTGTCTTGGTCGCGTCGCCACTCGTTTGCGGTTGTCCGGTGCTTTTGTGACAGCCCCTACGGACCCATGACCGGGGCCGCCCTGCCGCGATGCAGTCTACCCCAGCGGGGGCACGAAGCAGCTCTTGCCATAAGGCCACGCGACGATGCCGCCGTCCATGAACTTGACGTCGAATCCTTCGGCCTTGAGAATGCGATATGCTTCATAGCCGCGCAGGCTGATGGCGCAGAAGATGATGATCTCCTTGCCACGTGGCAATTCGCTCATTTGCTCGCGCAGTTTGCCCAACGGAATGAGCTTGACCCGTGGGTCGTCGATGTGGTTTGCCTCGAACTCGCCCGGCGAGCGCACATCGAGCCACACGAAGTCGTCGCCGCGGTCCAGCTTGGCCTTCACCTCGGCGGGAGTAAGGCTCTCGGCGATGCCGTCGATTTTGTTGCGGATGATGTTCGCCGTGTGTGCCACGATATCGATCGCACCCGCATAAGGCGGTGCATAACCCAGGTCCAATCCGGCAATATCATCCACCGTAGCCCCGAACTGCAGCGCAGTTGCAACCACATCGACTCGCTTGATGCCGTCACCAGGGCCGACGACCTGCATCCCCAGCAGTTTGCCAGTGCCGCGCTCGGCAATCATTTTGATGAACGTCCGCGCGTGATCGGGGTAGAAATGCGCCTTGTCCGTACTGGGGTTCAGCGCCGTGACTACATCGTAGCCAGCGGTGCGCGCTTCCTCCTCCGTCAGCCCGGTCTTGCCCACGTTGTACTCCAGGATCTTGACTACTGCTGTCCCGACGATGCCGCGGAACGAGTCGTCGATCCCGGCGATGTGATTAGCAATCACGCGCCCGTGCTTGTTGGCGGTGGAACCCATCGGGGCGTACGCCTTCTGACCGGACACCAGATGGACGTTTTCGACGTTATCGCCAGCGGCGTACACGTCCGGATCGTTGGTCTGCAAGTGCTCGTTGACGATGATGCCGCCGGTCTGTCCGACTGCGAGACCGGCATCTTTGGCCAGCTGGGAATTCGGGCGCACGCCCACCGAGACCAGTACCAGGTCAGCGTCGATCTCGCCTTTATCGGTGATGACTTTCGCCACGTTGCCTCGATCATCGCCTTCGATGCGCATAACCCGCTCGCCGGCACGAATGTCGATCCCCTTGGTGCACAGATAGCTGGTCAGGAATGCGGCCATCTCGTCGTCCAACAGCTTCGGCAGGACGCGAGGCAGCATCTCGACGATGGTGACGTGCAGCCCACGACGCACGAACGCCTCGGCAACCTCCATACCGATCAATCCACCGCCGATCAGCACGGCGTTTTTCACTGCGCCGGACGTGACCAGGTCGCGGATGTTGACCGCATCGCTCGGTTTGGATAGACCGAAGACACGGTTAAGCCGGATACCGTCGATGGGCGGGGTAACGTGAATGCCTCCGGTGGACAATATCAGCTTGTCATAAGGCAAATCTTGGGACTGGCCAGTCTCGGTGCTGACCACGTGCACGGTTTTCTGTTCTCGGTTGATGGACTCCGCCACGGTGTTGTCCATCACGTTGATGTCCTTGACCTGACGGAAGAACACGGCATCCCGGGGGATACCCAGAGGCGAATAGTTGAGCTGATTGCAGTCGGACATGTCCCCGGCGATACAATAGGGCATCGCGCATCCTGCATAGGACAGAATGTTACCCTTTTCTACGATCGTGATCTCCGCATCGGGAAGCAGCCTGCGCAATCTGGCTGCCGTCTTGGGTCCGGCTGCGACGCCACCGACCACCACAACCTTCGGTTGTTTTGACATGAGAAACTATCTCCTTTGACCAATGTAATTGTAATGATGTGGAATCATACCATACCAGGGACGAGTATAGCACCACCGGCCTGCGCTGTCAACCTGGCTATAGACAAACTGTATATACCGGCCAATTTTGGCG
>CAZPTF010000190.1:0-3542 GCA_964589015.1 uncultured Anaerolineae bacterium | reverse complement strand
GCGCCCTGCGCATACTTTGATTTGCCCTCTGTCCGGTTTGGTGCTAGGATGTACCGTAATTCGCAAGTGTACAACAGGGGAAGGAGACGTACGGTTGTCATGTCTTTGCTTCAGAATACGTTGAATCGCATCCAGCCTCTCGATGAGGGAGCGATGGCCCAGGCCCGGGCGCGTCAAGATACGTTGACAAAACCACAGGGCAGTCTGGGGCGGCTGGAGGATCTGTCTGTGCAGATTGCCGGCATCACTGGCGATTTGACCCCGCAAATCAAGGACAAATCTCTGCTCGTGATGGCTGCCGATCATGGTATCGCGCGAGAAGGTGTGAGTGCCTATCCACCGGAAGTGACGCCACAGATGGTACTGAATTTCTTGAGTGGGGGTGCGGCGATCAATGTACTGGCCCGGCTGGTCGGAGCGCGTGTTGTTGTGGTAGATGTTGGCGTGAACCACGACTTCGATCCCGAGGCGGGTCTGCTCGATTTCAAGATTGCTTCCGGAACTGCAAACATGGTCAATGGCCCTGCCATGACGCGCGAGCAGGCTGTGGCGGCCATCGAAGCTGGTATCCAGGCGATGGAGCTTGAAGTCGAGTGGGGAGTCGATCTGGTTGGCACGGGTGACATGGGCATAGGCAACACGACGGCTTCCAGCGCGATTACTGCGGCGTACACCGGGTTGCCTGTAGCGCAGGTTACCGGGCGAGGCACCGGTTTGGACGACGCGCAGTTGGCAGCGAAGATCGCGACGATCGAACGCGTGCTGGCGTTGAACCGCCCCGACTCCTCCGATCCACTGGACGTTCTGAGCAAAGTAGGTGGCTTCGAGATTGGCGGAATCGCTGGTGTGATTCTGGGTGCCGCGGCAAATCGCGTGCCGGTGATCATCGATGGCTTCATTTCCGGCGCCGGCGCGCTCATCGCTGCCAGTCTGAATCCTGATACTGTCAACTACATGATTGCAGCGCATTGTTCGGTGGAGGTTGGCCATCGTGCCATTCTTGCGCGACTGGGGCTCGAACCGCTGCTGGATCTGAATCTAAGGCTTGGTGAGGGAACCGGCGCTGCCCTGGCCATGAACATCGTCGAGGGTGCAGTACGGATCCTCGACGAGATGGCGACTTTCGCCAGCGCCGGCGTTTCCGAGAAATAGAGAGGCGTCTAGCGGCCTGGCTGCGCGGCTGTGTTCACGGGCACGGCTGCGGTGCAGCGGATATCCGGCGACGCCCGGCGGTTGGTCCCCGTCGTGGATGTCACGCGAGGTGTTTCACGTCACGGAACTTACCGGCTGTTACGTGTGGACACGAGCGCACACGTAACCTATCGATATGTCGAGGAGGAGGAGTGGGGTTCACTGCACAGTGAAAGGAGAGGTCTACGGCTTATGGCCAAACGTTCCCCTCTGTTATTCTGTGCCTCTAACCGGAACTCCTTAAGTATTGCAGTAACGTTGTTGTTCCTGCTGTTGGTTGGTGGCGTGCTATTCGTGATAGTCCGTTGGGTGGGGTGGAATGTCCTGTATTCTCCGGTTTTTCCCTACACAGCGCATGGGGTGATCTACAACAAACTTACCGGGGAAAGGCTCGGTAACAGCCAGATCGAATGCGGTAATCCCGTTACGATCAGTGATGTGCGGGGACGTTTCGTTGTGGACCTGGCCGGGCGGAAATCACGCCAGTGCCAGTTCTATTCGCAGGGGTTCGAGCCCTTGCTGATTGATGTCGTCGCTGGGCAGGTCATGAACGTGCCGTTGGTACCCGATCCCGTCTGGACGTTGTCAGCTGTGATCGCGTGGGAGAAGCAGCGGAAATTCGGCAAACAGTACGATCTGCTGCATACCGATGTCCGGCGCTCGTGGTCGCGCGAAGAATTCATCCGCCTGCTGTCCATGACGGAAAGCCCGATCGTGGATTTTGAGCACGCTCCTGTATCCTACCTGGATCATTGGGACAACCACGGGGACATCTATTTCGATGTGGCTGTCGTGCCGGTTTGGATTACCTTCGCGCAAGGTGACCAACATGTACAGTACTATTGGGAGTCACATTGGGTCAAGCAGGATGGCTACTGGCGTTGGTTTCGAGAGCCAATGACCCGGCTCGGTGCAGTGAATCGAAGTGCGAACGCTGCAACCCATCCGTGACACCAGGTATGCGGGCGCCGCAGTTGTTGTGCTTGCGCGGATTGGTTGCCGCGAAAAGAGGCACTGCTGGTCGGTGGGAGTATGTTTGTGGAGTTTTGGGTTGCACTGCAGTTTCTGACGACGTTTCCCACACCGACCTTGCACGATCTGCCCGAAGATGCGTGGGGGCGGTCGATGGCCTGTTTCCCACTGGTCGGGTTGGTGCTGGGCGGTTGTCTCGTCATCGCGCAGGCGGCCCTGTCTTTGTTGTGGCCTGCGCCGGTAGTTGCTGCGTTGGTGTTGGGGCTGTGGGTCGTCTTGACTGGTGCGTTACACCTGGATGGTCTGGCCGATTGCTGCGATGGTTTGCTGGTTGCCAGGCCGCCGGAGGACCGTCTCCGTATCCTGAAAGATACCCATGTCGGCACGTTTGGGATGGTGGGTGTCGTCGTCCTGCTATTGGTCAAATTCGCCTGTCTTTTGGCGGACAACGGATCGCCTGCTACTCTGACCACGGCATTGTTCGTGGCCCCCGTATTGAGCCGCTGGGCAATGGTGTACGCGACCGTTTCGTATCCGTACGGGAGACAGGGCAGCAGTCTCGGAAACACGTTCGCCGCCCATGTCACCCGGCGCAGTTTGTGGGTGAGCAGCCTGCTGGCCGTGCTTAGTGGTGTGCTACTGGGCGGCTGGTTCGGTCTGACGGCGCTGGTGTTGGTTTGGGTATTGCAATATGGAATCGCGTGCTGGACGATGACCCGCATACCGGGTCTGACCGGAGATGTCTACGGCGCCATCAACGAGGTGTGTGAAGTCGCTGTCCTCTTGCTTGCTGTAGCCTGGGGGGCGTGAAATCGCGTTACACGGAGGGAAAAAACCTGCTTTGCTGAGAGAAGATACGGAAAGTTGCGTCATAGATCCATCAGTGCAAAGCACGGACTTGCGCGATATGGAAGTGCCCGGCTGTACACGTCTTGGCCTCAACGGTCTGGCAAAAACCCGTATCGTTGGCATACCGTTCCAGCTTGGTACGACGTCCTATATCTATCCTGCCGATGTGTTGCCAAATGTCGAGCGCCTGGCTGGGTTGGTGGACGACATTGAGCTGGTATTCTACGAGGTCACGGCGCTCTCTCCGCTCCCCGATGCGGAGGCTCTGGCAGCGTTGCACGCGATCGGTGTTGCTCACAACATGTCTTTCACTGTACATCTGCCGCTCAATCTATCCTTGGCTTCGGGTGATCTCATTATCCGCGAAAGCTCGCTCGAGTTGGCGAAACGTGTGATCACGGCTGCATGCGTGCTTGACCCCTGGGGATACATCATTCATGTCGAGCATGGCGCTGTTTGGCCGGGTTCTTGGGATCAGTGGGAGCGTTTGGCTGGCGCTGCGCTCTCGCAGTTGGTGCAGTACGTCGGGG
>CAZPTF010000189.1:0-8244 GCA_964589015.1 uncultured Anaerolineae bacterium | reverse complement strand
GGCTTCGTTGACAACATAAATTTGTTGTGTTATCATCTTCCCGAAATTGCGGCAGGTCGACTCTTGACTTTCCTGACACCTGGTGGTAAGCTATTTGACGCTTTGGTTGGTTCAATCTATTATTCAACAACACTTTTTAACGGAGGGTAGCTCGAGATGGCTCACAAGATTACTGACGACTGCATCATGTGCGGTGCGTGTGAAGCGGAATGCCCGGAAAATGCGATCAGCGAAGGTGAAGACACCTACGTTATCGACCCGGAATTGTGTACTGATTGCGGAAGCTGCGCAGAAGTGTGCCCCGTGGATGCTTGCGTTCCGGCATAGCACGGCAGAGATGTGCGCGATTCGATAGCAGGACGGTGACTCCGCTGTCGAACGAGTTGTCTTCTAATCGAATAGTCCATCAGCAGGCCCGAAGGAAGTCCAACTTCCCTCGGGCTTCTGCATGCGTCGCGGAGGCGCGTTCAGTGGGAAAGGACCGTGCTGGGGTGACGCAGCTTGCGGTAGAGCGTGTTCCAGAGCGTGATGATTTCGTCCTGTCCCAACACAATGCTGAGGAGGAAGTACGTGACCAGGCCGAATGTCCCGCTGACGCTCAACACGATCAGGTTGTTCAGAAAACCGCTGAGATTGTCGAAGTTCGGTAGCCAGCTCAGGACGCCACGGATGACTCCCGCCATGATCAGCGAAGCGACAGCCGTCTTCAGCAGCGTCGTGAGTACACGCCTGTCGTCTATTCCACCCAGCCTCCGGTGAGTGAGAATCAGCATCGTGAGTGCATGGCTCAGTTGCTTGAAGGAATCGGCCAACACGAGCCCGATCATCCCATAGCGGGGCAGGAGCGAGAAGGCGACACCCAGATAGACGGCGATGCTGAACACGCCCACCACCGCCGGGGTCGCGGTGTCCTGTCGTGCGTACGACGCGTAGTTGAGCGGCCAATCGATCGCGGCGAAGACCAGCCCGAACAGGTAGAACTGCAGCGCGAAGGTAGTCCACGCTGTGTCCACGGCGGTGAACTTGCCGTGCTCGAAAATCGTGGCCACAGCAGGTCTCCCCAGAATGAACAGACCGACCACAGCGGGCACGATCAGCACGATGACCAGGCGCAGCCCCAATGAGAGCGTGTGACAGTATCCCTCCATGTCTTTGATTGCGAACAACCGTGAGAGCGAGGGCAAAACCGCCAGGGAAATGGCGACCGCAATCAATCCATGCGGAAATTGGACCAGTGTCGTCGCATTCATCATCCAGGCGATGCTTTGCTCTCCGGTGTGCGATGCCAGATTCCGATCCACTGCGATCTGGACCTGCGTGATCACGAGGCCGGCGAGCACGGGCAGGTAGAGCTGAGCGATCCGCCGCAGTCCCGGATGGGACAGATCGAAGGTGATGCCCAGTTCTATACCACGCAGGGCCGGCAATTGGATCAGCAATTGAATAAGGCTGCCTACAACGATCCCGATTGCCAGGCTGTAGATTCCCAACTGTCCGGACAGGAGCACCGCACAAACAATGATGCCGGCGTTGAACGCGGCTGCACCAAACGACGGGAGAGTGAACCGTTTCAGGGTATACAGCACGGCGGTTATCACGCCGGATAGCCCCAAGAACAGCAACGCCACCCCGCTCACACGGATCAGACTGGTGGCTGTCACTTGCAGGTGAGGAGGAAAACCGCCCCCCAATATCCGCGCGATCTGCGGTGCGAATATCTCGATGAGCAGTACCACGCCGATCAAGATCAACAGGGTGATTCCCAGGACCGTGCTGATCAGGCGCGAAAGCTCTTTGCGATGTCTCGACGCGGCATATTCGCTGAAGATGGGAACCAGCGCGGAACTGAGCACTCCACCGACGAGAAGCTCATAGGTCATGGTTGGCACGGTTGCCGCGACCTGGTATGCCGAAACCAGCCCGGTCGCGCCGAAGATGCCGGCAATGAGGGTCATTCGGCCCATGCCCAGAATGCGGCTGGAGATGTTTCCCGCCGCGATAGTTCCTGCTGACCTGGCTATCCCGCCGCTACGCTCTATCGCTTCCTCCGGAGGCGCTGTACCGTCGATTGGGTTGTCCGCAATCACAAGTATTTCCTTATTTCGACGGCAGGATAGGAGACGCGGCGGAAAGAGTTCCGTTCTTCCTGGGAGAGCAGGCGGCCATCCGGTGCCGTCCAGGGAATCGTCGCGTCCAGCCCCATCTTTGCGGTACGCGCCTTTTGGCCGGGGACGTGCGTCGCAGACGGGTCCAGCGAGCTGGAGGGTTGGTCGGATTTCACGATCAGGTCACGGGTGGCCTGGAAACGGGTGGCGATGGCCCATTCTACCGCCGCCATGTCGAACAGATCGACGTCCGTGTCGACGATGACGACGTGTTTCAGAGACATATGCCCTCTGAATGCGGCCTCAATGGCCTTCAACCCATCATCCGGGGCGTTTTTTTCGATCTGGATTACCGCGTGCAACCATGAATTACCTCCGGGGGTGATGAAGACGTTCCGGCAATCACACTCACGGCTGACCTCGGCGAACATGGTCGGTTCGCGAGGCATGCCCATGAGCAGTTTGTGTTCGCTGCGACCGGGCAGCAGCGCGTGGTAAATGGGATGCTTACGGTGAGTGACGCGGTCGATTTCGATGATCGGTTGTTGGCGCACATAATCCAGCGTGCCGGTCAGATCAATGAACGGACCTTCGGCAGTCAACCGGTGCGTGAGTCTGCCTTCCAATACGATCTCTGTTTCCGCCGGGACCAGAATGTCTGACAGCGTACAGCGGGTGACCGGGGTCGGGTGCAGCGTATTGGCAATGTGCAGTTCGTTGGTCCCCTTCGCTGGAGACATGGCTGCTGCGAGGAGGACCGCCAGGGAATTGCCAATGCAGATCGCGATAGGCACGTCGCTGGCAGTTTTGCCTAACGCTGTATGCAACCCCCGCCCCTCGACGACTCGCGGAACGAATTCTCGCGGGCCAATCTGCATCAGGCGGTGAAAACTCAGGTTGAGGCCATAGTCGGGATCGTTCACCACTATAATGCCGGTGGAAACGTACGGCCCCCCGTCGAGTTGCGTGTGAGTGAGGATGGGTAGCCGGTCGAGATCGACATCAGGCTCGATCTCTTCCTGACAGGGCGCGTCCGTCACGGTCACAGGTGGGGTGGGGACGGCCAAAGCATGCGCCATCACGCCCACCAGCTCCACTGGTTCGACTCCGAGAGCCAACGCGAATTGCCGGCGTTGCGCACATATCCCCGAAACCACGCCGAAGCCGGATCTCGAAGGATGAGCGAAATATACCGCCTGCCCTTCCAATTCACTGATTACCCCTGCTATCTCCAGATTGGGATCGACTTCTTGCTCGATCTCAATCAGCTCGTTTCGGTTGCGAAGCAAATCGACAAAATCTCGCAAATTCATGGTTCGTGTTCTCCTGCTACCCCTGCCCAACGCTGGTAGAGTTGGTGTTCTACGTCCAGAGCATCGAGAACCTTGCCAACGAAGAAATTGGTCACGTCATCGACGGATTTGGGCTCGTAGTAATAGGCCATGATCGGCGGTAAAATGATGGCCCCGGACAACCGCGCGAGTTTCATGTTCTCGATGGCGCTCAGCGACAGCGGTGTTTCTCGCGGAGCCAGCACCAATTTACGGTTGAAGCGCAGCATATTCTCTGCCGCACGCAAAATGAGATTGTCCGCATAGCCATGTGCGATCCCCGCCAACGTCTTGAGGCTGCAGGGGACTACCGCCATCGCGTCGATCAGATACGAGGAACTGGAAATTGGAGCGGCGATGTCTTTGTTGTCATATTTGTAGGTTGCTGCCAGGTGTCTGTCTTTTCGCAATTCCAGAGCGATGACCCGGCGCGCTGCGTCGGAGATGACCAGGTGAACTTCATGCTCTTTGAGATTATCCAGAAGCCTCTGACCCAAAATCACGCCAGATGCCCCGGTAATCGCAACACAGATTTTCATTGGCCCACACCCACCCTTCGGACAACTTCTGTACTGATGACCCGCGTTGCACCGTGCGATACCAGTGCCTGTTCGACACTGGATTTTGTCTCATCCGTGACCAATGCGATCATGTTCCCACCGCGTCCAGCGCCGGATAGTTTGGCTCCGGATGCACCTGCCCGGCGCGCTGCGTCGATGAGCGTCTCCAATTCCGGGCAGGACACGTCGATCTGCTGCAACAACTCCTGATTTGCGTTCATGAGCGGTCCAAGCGCAGCGGGTCTGCCCGTTTCGATTACCCGTCTAGCCGTTTGCACGATCTCTCCGATTTGATCGAAGATCTGCTCGTACTTGTGGGGGGCGCGCTGCCAGTTTTGACGGACATCACCGACCGCGATGTGTGTCGGGCTGCAAATTCCCGTGTCTCCGATGACGAGCTGGAAAGCGGTTCCGACCTCCAAGGGTTCAGGGCTTTCTCCTTTGACGAAATACACCGGTGTTTGATAGGTGACGACCGTATTGTCGATTCCGCTGGGTGTGCCGTGGTAGATCTTCTCGACCTCGAATGTCAACGCGGATATGATTTCGTTTGACAGCGAGACACCGAAATAACGGGATAGCGCGCGGACGATCGCCACCGAAAGGGCGGTTCCACTGCCCATCCCGCATGCCATCGGGATAGTTGATGTCACACGGATGGCAATATCGGGACATGGTCCCACGTGCAGACGTGACAAGGTGCTTGCGACGATGACGCACAACGGATTGTTTGCAGTGGTTTCACTCAAGCGGCCTGACCAATCGATGTCCGGAGCGCTTATGAGCACCCCTGTTCCGGGTTTGGACGGTTCGATCGTTGCTTGGGCCTGTACTTGTGTCACCGGCACGGCAATCGCCGGACGATGGTATACCACCGCGTGTTCGCCCAGCAGGATCGCCTTTCCAGGAGCATACTCGCTCACCATGTCTCTATCCAGCGTTCCCATCAATCATTTGTTAGCATGAGTATAACACAGGCGAATTCATGTGGCAAAGCAAATGGTACGTCACTGCGGGAATATGGAACGTTTGACAGAGATTTCAAGTGCTGCGATAATGAAACGACCAACGGGTAGACGAGAAAGGATTGACTGTGTCCGGTTATTGTATGAAATTTCTCGTGTTGATGCTTTCTGCTGCGCTTCTGCAGATGGGTTCCGCTGTTTTCCCCACTAGAATAGCGGGAGCGATGCCCTTTTCCGCAAGGTTCGGGACCGAAATAGAACCAACGGGGGCAATAGTTCGCGCGCAGGACGACGTGGACTCGGCTTTCCAGGAACAACTGGAGGAAGCTCTTAAACTGCAGGCGATTGGTGAATATGAAAAAGCCGAGAAGGTGTACGAAACCCTGCTCGAGCTCGTTCCTGCTGACGCGCCGGTCCGCGCAGATGCCAGTTTCGGATTGGGCCAGACCCGTTATTGGGCCAAAAACTACCCGGGTGCCATCCAGGCGTTTCAAGACTTTGCCAGGGAATATCCTGCCGATGCGCGGCGCGGACCGGCAGTATTTTTAACCGGTCAAGCTTACCACTCTCTTGGTAGTTGGTCCGAGGCCATCACCGCGTTCCAGGCATATCTGACGATTGATGATACTGTCGCCAGCTTTGTTTACGAGGTGATGGGAGATTGCTATCTTGCGGCGCATGACTTCGCGGCGGCGGTGGAGGCGTATCGCCGTGGGGTGGAAGGGCCTGTAGACAGGCTGATGAAGATTCATCTGCTGGAGGGCATTGCGGACGCGCAGACTCAGGCCGCGCAGTACGACGATTTGGTGGCGACTTACGACGAAATCCTGACGTATGCGCAAGGGGCCGATTATCGTGCCAAGACGGAATATCTGGCGGGCCAGGCGCTGGCTGCCGCCGGCAAGGTCGATGAGAGCCATCAACGCTATCTCGCAGCAGTCGATGACTATCCGACGTCGTATCACGCCTATCTGGCATTGATCGAGCTGGTAAATGCCAATTTGCCGGTCGATGAGTTTCAGCGTGGTCTCGTTGATTATCATGCTGGCGCCTATGGCCCGGCCGTTCAGGCCTTCGATCGTTACCTGAAGAATACGCCCGAGCACTATGCTGGTGAGGCCCACTATTACGCCGGCATGTCCTATAAAGCTGCGGGCAATGCGGAACTGGCATTGGCGAAGTTCGCCGGTGTGATCGACGATTACCCGCAAGGCAGGTATTTCGGTGATGCCTGGATTGCCAAAGGTGAAACGCTCGTCAGCGCAGGTGCGGCGGACAAAGCCGCTGCGACCTGGGCGCAGTTCGTGGAGCTGAATCCGGGTCACCAGCTGGCGCCGCGGGCTTTGTGGCTCTCCGGGGAGCTTTGGGAAGAGCAGGGCAGGTTTGAAGAGGCGATCTACAACTATTCGGAGTTACAGTCTCGCTATCCGGAATCAGAACTTGCAGCGGAGGCGCTGTATCGCGCCGGGTTGTGCAGTTATCGTTCTGCAGAGTATGCTAGCGCGCTATCTCTCTGGCAGAAACTCGTCGATGAATATGGGGCATCCTCATTCCGTCCCGCGGCCCTGTATTGGTTGGGTAGAGCCTCTCACACCATCGGCAACGATGAGAATGCCGTGGCATACCTGAACAGGCTGCAGGCGGCTTATCCCGGCACCTATTACGCAGTTCGCGGTGATGAGTTCCGCCAAACCTGGAGTGCCAAGCTGTTTCAGGTGCCGGGGCAGAAGAACATGCTGTTGTCTTTACCAACGGCGGATGAACAAGCGGATGCAGAGGTGTGGCTTTTGAGTTGGTCGCCGGTGCAGCCAGCGGAAGGTGAATCCGTGTCGGAACTGCCGGAAACGTTGGCGCAAGATGGCCGGCTGCAGCGCGGCGTGATTCTGTGGACTCTCGAATTGACCGATGACGCTTCCGCCCAGATCAGGAGCTTGAAATCCGATATCAACGATTCTCCTCTCGACCTGTACCGGCTGGGCCTGTTGTTGCAGAAGAAGGGCATGTATCGCCTGGCGGTTTCCTGTTTCGAACGGGTGGTCGACTTGGCGCCGATCGAACAACGTGTATCGATACCCGCATTTCTGTTGAAATTGACCCACCCTTTTCACTTCAGTGACCTGCTCGTCGCACAGGCGGTTGATCTGGGTGTGGATCCATTGCTGTTGTTCGCTCTGGTTCGTCAGGAAAGCAGCTTCGAATGGCACGTGCAGTCCTGGGCCGGAGCGCAGGGTTTGATGCAGGTGATGCCTGCCACCGCCGACTGGATCGCGTTGCAGTTGGGGTGGGGTGATTTTCCGCAGCATCTGATCTATCGACCTTTCGTGAACGTGCAGTTTGGGACGTGGTATTTCGCCCATCAGTTGTCTTCCTTCAATGGCGATGTAGTCGCCGCACTTGTGGCCTACAACGCCGGTCCTGGCCGGGCGAAGCGCTGGCAGACCGCGGAGATGGCCGTTGATGATGATCTCCTGCTGGAGTATTTGCCGCTGGATGAGCCTCATCTCTACGTCGAGAAGGTTTACACTCACTATAACATTTATCGACAGCTCTATTCCGCGCAGTGACAGCGTCTGTCTTGCCTCTGGGTTCGACTGTTGCCGGTGGCATGGCGTCGTGGAGTCCCACATCGAGGTGTACGTGTGATAGTCGATTTCCATACTCACATCTTCCCGCCGGACATCTGCCGGAACCGCGACAGGTATCTGGATTGTGATGTCTGGTTCGGACAGTTGTACTGCAATCCCCAGGCGAAGCTTATTTCAGCGGAAGAGCTGCTTGCATCCATGAATGCCAACAACGTGGATATGGCGGTCACCTTTGGCTTTGGCTGGACGGACATCGCGATGTGTCGCGATGCCAACGATTATGTCATCGATGCCGTGACGCGCTTTCCGGACCGCCTGATCGGGTTTATCTCGGTGAACCCCGCACGGCCTGATGACATGGAGAAAGAGATTTCCCGCTGTGTGGCCCGAGGCATGGCTGGCATTGGGGAGTTGATGCCTGATGGACAGGAGTTCTCGTTCGATCAGTTGGAGATCGTATCGCCCTTGGCCGAGGTGGCCCGCCACTATCGTCTGCCAATTCTGACCCATACCAGTGAGCCGGTTGGCCATATCTATCCTGGGAAAGGGACACGGCCGATTTCCTCTATCTTGAGTTTTGCCGAGCGCTATCCCGACATCACCATCGTGTGTGGTCACTGGGGAGGCGGCCTCTTCCTGTATGAACTGATGCCGAAGCTGCTCGGTAGAATGGTAAATATCTATTACGATACTGCGGC
>CAZPTF010000188.1:0-8248 GCA_964589015.1 uncultured Anaerolineae bacterium | reverse complement strand
CCAACACGTAACCCCATCTGTTCTGATATCGATGGTCCCATACAGGTCAGTGCGCAACACGGTGACGTGCTCCAATCGCTTGAGTGTCTCGCTTGCAGGATGTCCAAACCGATTAGGCCCCACTGAGATGACCGCCAATTGCGGAGAAACGGCCTGGATGAAATCGGCGGTCGTCGCTTCCGCCGCACCGTGATGCGAGACCTTCAGCACATCACTGGCGATGGGCGACCCGCTGTGCAGAAGAGTCAGTTCGCCCTTCGCCTCCAGATCGCCGGTGAACAGGAAGCTCACCGCACCATAGGTCATGCGCAGCACCGTCGAGGCATCGTTTGGCGTAAGCGATTTCAGAGTAGCCGAGCCGGCAGGTGGGGGATGAAGGACTTCCATAGCGACACCATTACCCAAATCGATCCGCATGCCAGCGCAGGCTTGCTGCACCTGGATGTTATTCTCTGCGAGTAGCTCCCGCCAATGCAGCGTGGCCGGAGCATCGTCGTCCACTGCTGAATCCAGCACCTGGTCCACGTGGTAGCGCTCCAGCGCAGCAAGCAAACCGCCGAGGTGGTCCTTGTCCGGATGGGACAACACTACCAGTTCGATGTTGTGATCCCAGAAGGGCATTGCACGCCCAAGCTCCGTGGATAAGGTCAATGGGCTGGGTCCACCATCGATCAACAGCTGCTGACCGTCAGGTAGCGTGACCAGAATGGCATCCCCCTGACCCACATCCAGAACCCTGACATGAAGCAAACCATCAGGCAGGCTGAAGACCGCAGCCCACAACAGCAGGCAGATCGCCACCAGCCCACTCACGATCACCTTAGTAGAGAGGAATCTGGTGGCCGCTTGCCAGAAAGCTTGTCGCCGCTCGACCTCCATCTGTCTGACCCACCAACTCACGAGAACCACCGCGAAATAGCCCCACAGCAGAGCTGCCGGAAAGCGTCCGATATCCACCGCGGCGAACGGAATAGCAGCCAACAATTCGACGACGCGGATGGTGTAAGTGAGAAACAGCCAGGCTATGCCGCCGAGAGCCCGTCCCGCAGGTAACCATAGGCAGCCCACAATCACGGCGATTGCCCCGCTTCCCATGAGCGCCGGCTGAACGGGGAGGATCAGGACATTCGCGAGCGGCATGACCAACGAGAGGCGCTGGAAATGGTACAGCAGGATTGGCAAAGCAAAAATCTGTGCCGCCAGAGTGGCAGTCACAGTGTCTTGCAGCAGCGGAAGCACAGAGCGGGAGAGCACATAACCTGACAACACGCGCTGCGTCTGAGTGAATAGCGACGAGGCAAACAGGATCAGCCCCAACGTCGCCCCAACGGAAAGCTGGAAACCGACATCCCACAGCGCCAGCGGAGCCGCCAGCGTCATGAGAAACACAGCGAGCGCCAGGGAGGTCAGGGCGTGGCTGACACGCCCCAACAGTGCAGCCGCCAAGACCGCACTGCCCATCAACGCCGCACGGACCACAGCGGCATCGGCGCCCACCAGCAGCGTATAGAACCAGATGCCGACAATCGCCAGCTTGGCCGCGTAGGGACGAGACAACCACTGATTGAAAATGCGCAGCAGTAAAGTCGCCAGGATCGTGATGTTGAATCCGGAGATGACAATGATGTGACTTGTGCCGGTCGCGTTGAAGCTATCCAGCACACGCTGGGGCAAGGCATCGTACACACCCAAGAGGATTCCGTTGAGGAGCCCTGCCTCCGGATCGGGTAGAATCTGGTAGATCACCGCACGCAGGCGGTCGTGCAGCGCATGGAGCACGGAGAAGAAAGGGTTGCCACACCCCTTATCCAGCACTTCCAGCTCCGGATATGACATGATCGAATAAATGTTCCGAGAGGCCAGATAGTCCCGATAGGAGAAATCCTCGAAAACGGGTGGCTCCTGCAGGACCCCGCGGACGAGCAGTCGATCCCCGTACTCAATCCGTCGGTACGCCGGGGTTGTGACGAGCACTTCCCCGTGCACTGCGTGGGTCGCCATCCCCGTCGAGAGATCCTCGACACTCAGCTGCACCTGCACACGCGTGTCACGCTCATCGGGACGGTCGCTCACTACGCCGACGAGCTGGACCTGCTCGCCATTGTAGTAGGCCACCGTGTCAGCAGTTGTGTGCGGTTGGACCAGGTCGATTTGCAGCATTCCGAACAGTGCGATCAACGCCAATATTGCGGCAAGACGCGCAGCACGATATTGCCCCAGTAGCCAGATGACGATCGCGACACACGGGATTCCAACCAGCAACCACGTGCTGGGAACAGACCATTTCCAGCCGATATAGAGACCTGCAATCCATGCAAAACAGGCATAGACGAGAACCAAGGGGGCAAACTCCGCGTACTGAATCTAATCCGTCAGTGCGGTTCTTCCGTCAGAGTCACCGCAAGCTGGAGTGTGTCTCCGTTGCGAATCAGTCCCACCACCACAGTTTGCCCCGGATGAGCGTCCTCGCTAAGAAACGCGTCCAAATCGTCGGTTGTGTCGATCTGGCGCCCATCTATCGTCGTGATGATGTCTCCCCCCAACAAGATGCGACGGTATCCGACGACGACCTGGCGGTCCGCTCCCTGGATTCCAGCTTGTGCTGCCGGGCTGTTTCGGCTTACTCGTGCGACCAACACGCCCTTGTCGACAGGCAGATGGAACATCGCAGCAAACTCGGGCGTGATACTGTATCCGTACGCGCCCAACCAGGGATAG
The DNA here is from genome assembly GCA_964589015.1 of uncultured Anaerolineae bacterium. Taxonomy (GTDB): domain Bacteria; phylum Chloroflexota; class Anaerolineae; order DAOTYC01; family DAOTYC01; genus CAZPTF01. Next base: position 5,530 of record CAZPTF010000188.1, on the reverse strand, counting down.
GAATAATATCCTTTTTCGATGAGCTCCGGAACGACACGGTGAAGCGTATCGACGGGGATAGCCAGCCCGACACCTACCGACCCGCCACTGGGGGTAACGATGGCCGAGTTGACGCCAATGACCCGTCCGTGAGAATCCAGCAGCGGTCCTCCCGAGTTACCGCGGTTGATCGAGGCATCGGTCTGGATCATGTTCCGGAGAACCGTCCCATCCTCTGTCTCCATCGAACGGCCAAGTGCACTGATAACCCCCACCGTGAGGGTGCGGTGAAATCGCCCAAACGGGTTCCCGATCGCGATGGCACGCTGCCCAACCCGCAAACAACCCGAATCGCCCAATTCCACCGGTCGAATCCCGGCCGGCACAGCGACGCTCAATACCGCCAGGTCCGTACTGGGGTCAGCACCGGTCAGTTTCGCCGGGTTCGAAGTCCCGTCCGAGAAATTGACGATGATCTGAGTCGCACTCTCGACAACGTGATAGTTGGTGATGATATGCCCATCGTTATCGTAAACGAAACCAGAACCGGATCCCTCACGAGGAGTTATTCCGTTGAAGAAACTGTCCTGCAGCATTTGCGTATTGATGTTCACTACCGCCGATTCAACCAGGTCGTATGCGCGCGTGACGAGCTGCTCCTCGACGTCAAGATAAGCCATGAGAGGGTCGGCAGGAGCGGGTGTACCTTCCGAAGCCATCGCGGTGGATACCAGCGGGAGATTGATCACCCCCGATGTAACCAACACACCGCACAAAACCAGATTCACGGTCAACGTGCACACCAATGCGAACATCAACATGAGTTCAAAACGACGGTCTTTTGGCACACGCACCTCCCCTTCGCGCCTATTTGCGGGTTTCAGCAAGGACCGAATTGCAGGCGGATGCAAGCAACAGGTTGTCCGTGCTGATTCCAACAAACTGGAACCCCTCAGCAATGCGTTGGCGAGCCACCTCCGCATTGGGCACCCAACAACCCAGCGGGATGCCAACTCGTTTGGCCGTGACCACGATCTTGGTGATCGCCTGTTTCACTTCGGCTGGCATTTCACCCGTGACAACCACGCGCCCATAGGATCCCGATAGGTCGACCGGACCAACGAAAAGCATATCGATGCCGGGCACACTGACAATCTCGTCCAGGTTGGCAACCGCGTCGGCGTGCTCGATCTGGATGATCGTCATGATCTCCTCGTTGGCGTGTGACACATACGCCTCGAAATCGAGCCCGTACAGGTTCGCGCGCGGCACACCGATACCGCGTATGCCCGCCGGCGGGTACTTAACGGCCTGTACCGCACGTTCTGCGGCTGCCTTGTCGTTGACCAGGGGCACCACAATACCCAGCGCCCCGATATCCAGTGCGCGCTTGATGGTCGCAGTCTCTCCATCCGGAACACGCACGAACGGCACGGCGTCGCTCGCGGCCATGCCCTGCAAGAGAAGCTGAGCGGTCTCGACGCTCAACGGCCCATGCTCGCAATCGATCAGAATCCAATCGAAATCCAGCGCACCCATGAGCTCTGATACGGTAGGATGCCCGATCGTAATCCACCCGCCAAGACAAATCTTCCCTTCCGCCAGCTTGGTTTTGATATCATTCTTTCTCACTGCGAGAACCCTCCTTGTACCGGTTATGAATGTAGGCCAGTCAGGTCAGATTCTAGCACAAAACCACGAAATTTCCACTGTTGTAGACAAAGATAAAGGAAGCGGGGTATGTCCGCTTCCTTCAAACAAACCGCATCTATTTCGTTTCTTGGAGCCTTCGTTCCATCCCGCGCCGGCGGATTCGATTACGGCACGATGGCAAACACACGCGCGGGGAATCCGGAACCACTCTGCGGCTTGGGGGCAGCCACGATCACAACAGCCCCGGCTTCCGGCACCTTGTCCAGATTGGTCAACAACTCAATCTGGTAGTGATCTGTGCCAAGTACGTAAGACTCAGCGGCAAATCCTGTTTCGTTCTGCGCGACAGCCGCATCCGTATCGAGAGGCTCATGCCCATTGCCGATGATCTGTCTATCTTCGTACAGGTATTTGAGCGCTTCTACCGTCCAACCAGGATAGTGGGCCTGTCCGGATGCGTCCTTGTTGGCATAGGCGTCCACATCCGGCCAACGCTTGCTCCAGTCCGAGCGCATCGCCACAAAAGCACCCTCTGGGATAGGGCCATACTGAGTTTCCCACGCCTTCACGTCGTCGACGGTCAACTCGTAGTCAGGATTCGCCGCAACCTTGTCGGCGACATTGATCACCACCAGCGGTGCGATCATCTCTGTGACGTCGATCTGATCGATCGTGCGCAGCCCTTTGTGAAAGTGGGCGGGTGCGTCCATGTGCGTCCCATACTGGCCGACATGCACGAATTCTTGCACCAGAAAACCATCCGTATCGTAGTCGGCAATCGTGTTGAACTCCGCATCGGGGTCTCCCGGCCAACGAGGGACGCCCGGAGCAAAGGAATTGGTCAAATCCACGAAATCGTGGGCCTTCAGTACATCCAGCATGTCCCACAACTGGAAGGAGACCTGCGCGGCAGCCGCCATCTCATATACCTCCGCTTCCGGTTCCTGCGTCTCCGCCAGCGCCGCTTCCGGTGTGGGCGTAGGCACCGGCGGTGGAGAAGGAGGTTCAGTTGCATCCGGCACCGGAGCTGCTTCCTCAATCGTTGCGCCGGTTCCCGCTGCCCCCTCCGGGCCACCCATACTCACAGCAGGCAGATAGAGCGTCCCGGGCATTTGGCCACGCCATTCGGCGTAGATCGAGGTCTGCAAATCACCGGGAACATCCCCCGCAACCTGCAGATACGTCGCCATCGGCCCGATCGTCTGCCCAGCTGGGAGTAGCAGCACCGTAAACGACAAGCTCTGCCCATCAAACCCCGTCGTTGCATAATCGATGGCCTCGAAGTGGTTGAAGGCCACCCCTTCTGGCAACGTCAAAGTTACAACCACATCGATCAGGTCCACATCGGATACGTTCTCGAGCAATACATCGTAACGATACAATCCACTGTCAGTCTGTTGGTTCAGAGAACTCGTTACCTCAAGAGGCGGCCATCCTCCCTGGGCCCAGATCTCTCCGGGCAGCACCGCTAACATCAGAATGACCATAACCGAAAGCACATATTTCTTCATAACCACGTTATACTCCTTCCGTGCAAAAGCAGATTGAGGTCTTCGCCGAATTCAAAACACGCCGGGGAGAACGCCGGTCACATCGCAGCTCAGTTCCTCACAGCGTAACGAAGACTTTGGAGGTTTGCTCACACCGTCTATACGTTGCCCGATCAAAGGTGACGTCTTGTGATGAAATCCCATGGACGAACCCTATTGTAGCACGGTTTGGCGCGAACTGGTATAGGCATATAGTCCCAACAGAACTCACAGAAATGGCCTGATACCGCGAGGAGAATATTCATTGCTTGCCGGGGGAGGCCGCAAAGACGGGTTCCCGCTCTTGCTGGTGCAAGGCAGATGCCTGACACGCGGGGCAGATCCCCTCGAACTCCAGTCTGACGTTTTTGATCTGAAAGCCAGACGCTTCTTCCGCACTGCGACTGAGATTGCCATCCCGCTGTAAAACGGGCACATCGACGATCCGCCCACACCGCAGGCAGGTCACATGGCCATGATTCGAGACATCTGCATCATAGCGGCTGTGTTGATCGCCGTACGTGAGCTCCTTGATCAAACCCAAGTCGCGCAGCACGTTCAGGCTCCTATATATCGTGCCCAGGCTGACGTTGGGAATGTCATGGCGAACCTGCTCGTATATCCAATAGGCATCGGGATGAGAAGTCGTACTGCGGAGCACATTCAAAATAGCCAACCGCTGTTTTGTCAGGCGTCGTCCCTGGTTCCTCAACTCAATCCCAATTCTCTCTCGTGACATATCTCTGACCTCATCATGTCGCATGATATTTCCTGACAATATTCTATTGGGTTTGCACAATACGTCAAATCGATTGACTTCTATGGCTGATCACGTCTTGCAGAGCTGTTTCGCGCAAACAGGAGCGGGCGGGTTCTCATGATTCAGTGCTTTGGTTAGAAAGAGCAAATGGGTGTATAATATTTCATTGCGTTCAGCGCGTCTTGCTTGAGGAGTTGCAGTGATCGGTGAAATTCTGGGCAATCGATACAAGATCCTTCGTGATCTCGGCAGTGGGGGGATGGCGTGGGTTTATCTGGCACAGGACTCGTTGGAGGGGGGAACTGTGGCAGTCAAGGTACTCTACCCTCAGTTCAGCCTGGATATGGCGTACTTGCAGCGGTTCGTTCGCGAGGCCAAAGTTGCAAGTGGCCTGACAAACCCCCATATCGTCAAGGTGCAGGATTACGGGGCGACCAGAGATATTCACTATCTGGTTATGGAATATATCGACGGACAGGACCTCAAGGAGATTTTATCTGAGCGTGGGCACCTGCCCTGGCAAGAGGCCTTCCTGGTCGCCCGGCAAGTGTGCCTGGCACTGGATCATGCATTTCAGTTCGGCATCGTACACCGTGACATCAAGCCGCAGAATCTGATGATGGCGGAAGGCGGAGTCGTCAAGGTCCTGGATTTTGGCATTGCTCGCGCTTTGACGATGCCCTCATTGACACTGACCGGTTTCGTCGGTTCTCCATACTACATTTCACCGGAACAGGCAAAGGGCGAACAGGTCGACATCCGGTCGGACATATACTCTTTGGGAATCGTGATCTTCGAGATGCTCACTGGCAGGGTCCCTTTCGACGCCGACAACCCGTGGGCGATTATCAGCCAACATATAGAAAGCGCACCGCCATCTCCATGCGACTGGGATGCAGAGATTCCACCAGAGGTTGGAGACCTTGTGCTCACCGCCATGTCGAAAGCGCCGGAAGCGCGCTTCCAGACACCTTTGCTGATGTTGGAAGCAATCGACGCGATGTTGGCAAAGACACACGACATCCCGGAGACTGAGAGCCCAACGAGCGCCGACTTTGAGAGAGAAATTGCGAGCAGATACGAACAGGGAACAGAAGCAGCCCAGCACGGAGATTGGGCACAGGCGCTCCAGGCATTCTCGCATGTAGCCGAAGTCGCGCCCGACTTCCAAGATACGCAAGCACAGTTATCCAGAGCGGAATTGCAGGTCCGCCTGCAGGAGCTCTACTCGGCGGCGGCAGATGCCATGCGCGAGGGACACTTGAAAGAAGCGTCGTCCGCTCTGCAGAAGATTCTTGCGCAGGACGCAAGTTACCGCGATGCCCCCGAGCTCCTCGTTCAAGTGGACGAGGCTCTGAGCGTATCTGCCGGCGCTCAGGCACCACCCGTGGAAATCGCAGAACAGGCACCCCCGGAACAACCAGAGATGGAACCTGTTGAACATGTATCCAACGCACCGCTGCCCAACTCGGTAACCGTGGTCTCCCCGCGCACCCCCAAAACGCTGGAACACGCACAGCTTGCCACAGAAACGACAACTTCCCCACGCCGGTGGGTGCTGGGAGTGCTGATCCTGATTCTGCTGGGAAGTGTATTCGTGATCGGTGGG
>CAZPTF010000187.1:0-8268 GCA_964589015.1 uncultured Anaerolineae bacterium | reverse complement strand
TCAGTTCGCACGGGCGGGCTGCTGGTCGTGAGTCCGGCCCATGCGGAGATTGGCCCAGTCTGCTACAGCGCGCGTGCTCACCTGCGCATGTGTCGCGGCAGAGGCGGCACATTTGGCGTAAAGCATCTCAGACGCGCCTCGACGACTCAGCCAATTGACACATATTCTGAACAATGATATGATCGGTATTCGGAAATACAGTTGCGCGACGTGCACGTTGCGCGAGAGGTCGCTTTGGATGTCGAAAGACGAGAGGCAAGTGAATAACCGATGAGATTGGCCCTTCCTGCCAATTATGACGCCGCTCTATTGCCGCAGGTCAAACCCTATGGGGTTTACGAGGTATACGGCAAGCTGCCCTACGACGTCGTGGGGGGCGGGCGGCCATCGTACATGAGCACGCCTATGGATCGCAGGACGCTGGCGGGCTACGTGGATGCCGTCCATCGCAACGGCATGGAGTTCGATTACCTGCTCAACGCCGCCTGCCTGGGCAATCGCGAGTGGAGCGGCGCGTTCAATCGCGAGTTGCGCGAGCTGCTGGACTGGCTCAGCGACATCCGCGTCGACACGATCACGATCGTAGCACCGCTCCTCCTGCAGATCATCAAGAAGAACTACCCGCACTTCAAAGTGAAGGTCGGCATCTACGCGCAGGTCGATACCGCCAAGCGCGCCCAATACTGGGAAGGAATGGGCGCCGATGGCATTAACCTCGAGTCTTTTTCCATGAATCGGGATTTCGAGAAACTCGCGCGCATTCGCGAGGCGGTGCGTTGTGACCTGCCGTTGATCGCCAACCACTTCTGCCAACCTAACTGCCCCTACCAGATCCAGCATCAGAACGGGCATGCGCATGCTTCGAGCACGAAGCGCCGCTTCCTGATCGACTATCCGATCCTGCAGTGTAACCGCAACCGTTTCACCAACCCGCGATTGATGATTTCGGCGGGATGGATCCGCCCCGAAGACATCGTCCACTACGAAGCGTTGGGTTACACCACGTTCAAGTTGATCGAGCGCAACATCCCTTCGGAAGATCTGCTGCGCAGAGCAAAGGTCTACTCCGAGCGGCACTTCGAGGGAAATTTCGCCGAAATTCTGTTTTCGTGGGGGTTCAAGAAGCACCCGCCGCACTTCAGTTGGTGGCATTTCATGCGCACGTTTGGCCCGTGGAACGTCAGCCCGCGACGCTACCGGATGATGCAGGACTTCCTGAAGCTACAGGGGTTCTTCTACACGCAGGACCACATGCCGGTCGTCATCGATTCCACGAAGATACCGGGGGATTTCATCGAGCATTTCAAGCATGGCAACTGTGCCGACCGTGACTGCGCGCAATGCGGCTACTGCGCGCGCATCGCCAGAGAGGCCGTGTCCATCGAACCCGAGTTTCTGGCACAGGTATTGCCCATGTACGAAAGAATCGAGACGCTTCTGGTCAACGGGGAGATGTGGGGTGTCAGGTCATAGATCGGTCTCGACACGAGAGCGGATGGACTGCTCCGATTTCAGCGCCCAAGAAGTGCGCGATACATTCCGCTTCATCACGCCAGTGAACCGCTGGTTCGGAGGCCATCGTCCGCTCGTCGCATTTTTCGAGCGGGAGAGCAAGACCTGGGATCCGGCACGTACGATGCACATTCTGGACGTGGGCTGTGGCGCCGGCGATGTGCCCGCAGCATTGGTACGCTGGGCACAGCGAGCAGGCCGGCGCATGCACGTGCACGCGATCGATAGCAACCCGGATACTGCGCGGCTTGCACGGGAGAGGTGTCGTGCGTATCCGGAAATCACTGTTGCACAGGCGAACGTATTTGAACTGCGCGGCGCGCCTGCGGATTATGTCACTGCGTCCATGTTCGTGCATCACTTTCCCAACGAGACCATTCCTGCGGTGTTCGAGCATCTGCTCGCGCACTGCAAGCACAAGGTCGTGATCAACGACCTGCTGCGCTCACCATTGGCTTACCTGGCGACGTGGCTGTTCTCGCTGCCCGCCTCGCGCGTGTTCCGGCACGACGCCAGGCTATCCGTCCGGCGCGGGTTCAGCATCGAAGAGCTACACCGCCTGCTGCTTGCATCGGCACAGACGCAATATCTCCTGGAAACGCATTTCTTCTATCGTTTCCTGCTGGTTCTGTCAAAGGAGGCTACGTCGTAGACATCATGGAAGTCCGCATCGTCGGGATCGGCACAGCCAATCCCCCGCTCAAAGTCAGCCAGCGCCAGGTATACGATGCTTACATCAGCAACATCCCTCTTTCGGAAAAATCGAGGGCATTGTTGCACCAGGTGCTCATCAACAACCAGTCGATCGGACACCGCTACATGGCGATGGACTACCTGGAGCAGTGCGTCCAGGAAAGCTCGCAGGATGAACTGATCGCGCGCTACAAGCGCTCCGCGACCACGGTGGGCGCCCAGGCGGCACGGCGCGCGCTGGGAAACGCCGGTGTCACCGCGGCGGACGTCGATGCCGTCGTGGTCAATTCGTGTACGGGATACCTGTGTCCCGGCCTGACCAGCTTCATCGCGCAGGAATTGGGCCTGCGCAAGAACGTGCGTCCCTTCGACTTCCAGGGGATGGGCTGTGGAGGTGCACTACCGGCACTGGAGAGCGCATACTATTATCTCCAGGCCAACCCCGCGCACACCGTGCTGTCACTGGCAGTCGAAATCTGTACGGCGACGATCTTCTTCAGCGAAGATCCGGGCGTGTTGATCTCCAACTGCATTTTCGGCGATGGTGCGGCCGCTACGGTGTTGACTAATCGCCCCGGCGACGGCGGCCTGCGCGTGCGCGGGTTCGCTTCCGGGCTGTACCCGGAATATCGCGATCATCTGTACTATGCCACCGCGGATTCGCGGCTGAAGAACGTGTTGAGCGCGCGGGTTCCCAACATCGGTGCGCGCTGTGGCAAGCAAGTCATCGACGATTTGCTCGCGCAACACGAGCTGAGCTATAATGACATCGCCTGCTGGGCGATCCACCCCGGTGGTCAGAAGGTCATCGACGCGTTTCAACGAGCGCTCAAGCTATCCGACGAAGCGCTGTCCCCCTCGCGCTCGATTCTATTCGAGTACGGTAATATGTCATCGGCGTCTGTGATTTTCGTGTTGGAAGAGATGCTGCGAGCCTGCACGTTCCAGACCGGTAGCCGGCTGGCCATGTGTAGTTTCGGTGCGGGGTTCACCGCTTTCGCAGGGCTCCTGGAATCTACCTGACCCCAATATATCTGCAAGGGAGCATGCCAAACGATGAGTCCACTCGATTTCACCACGGAGATAGGGTATTTTCAAGTCGCGACGCGGCTGGTCTTCGGGAGCAATTCGCGTGCCGTGCTTCCCGCAGAGTTGTCCCGTCTGCAGGCGAAGCGCCCATTGTTGCTGAGTGACGCGGGTCTGCGCCAGGCAGGCATCCTCGGCACGATCGCCGACATCCTGAGCGGCGCAGGCGTGCCATTCGCTGTGTTCGACGAAGTCGAGGCCAATCCGAGTATCGAGACGGTGGAACGCGCGCTCGCGTTGTACTGCAACCGTGGCTGCGACAGCATTCTCGCGCTCGGCGGCGGGAGTCCGATCGACACCGCCAAGGCGCTCGGCGTACTGGTGACTAACGCCGGCACCGTGCGTGATTTCGTCGGGCTGAATACCTTCTCCAACCCATTGCCCCCGCTGCTCGCGATCCCGACCACTGTCGGGACGGGCAGTGAAGGAACCAACTTCGCCGTGATCACCGACCACGCCGCACACAAGAAAGTGGTGATCGGCAACCCGCTGCTGGCACCCGCCGTGGCGATTCTCGACCCTGAGCTGACGCTGAGCCTGCCGCCGAAGCTGATCGCCTCGACCGGACTGGACGCGCTGACCCACGCCGTGGAGAGCTATCTCACGACTGTCGCGTCAGACTTCACGGACGCTGTCGGGCTGCACGCAGTACGTCTGATCGCGCGACACATTGAGGACGCTGTCAAGCCGGAGCGCGACGTCAGGACGATGGGGCACATGCTCCACGCGAGCTGTCTCGGTGGGCTGGCGTTCAGCTACGGACGGACTGCGCTGGTGCACGGCATGGCTCACCCACTGGGTGCCTATTACGACGTCCCGCACGGGATGGCGAACTCGATTCTATTGCCGTACGTAATGGAATTCAACCGTCCAGCATGCGAGGGCAGGCTCGCCGACCTGGGACGGGCGATGGGGTACGCCTCCAGCACGATGCCGGACGGTGAAGCTGCCGATGTATTCGTCCAGGGAGTCACCGCACTGTCGGCGCGTGTCGGCATCCCGAAACTGTTGTCTGAAGTTGGCGTAACAGATGAGTTTGTATCGCAGATGGCGATAGACGCAGCCGCGAGCGGGAACGCCAAGGTCAACCCGCGCATCCCGACTGTCGACGAAGTCATCGCAATCTACCATTCGGCCCTATAAGCTACAAACGATCAGCCATCTGGCTCTTTAGCCGAGTACCCAAAACGCATAAGGAGGACAACATGGAGTTCTTGCCTGGAATTCACAGCCTGAAGACAACGATGGGACCACGCCCGCTCTACATTTATATTCTGCGCGGTGAACGCACCATTCTGATCGACACCGGGTTGCCGGACACTCCCAGCAAGGTCATTTTCCCGTACCTCCGCGAGATCGGCGTCGATCCGGCGCACGTAGACATGGCAATCGTCACGCACGGCGATGTCGATCATTTCGGCGGCAACTATGACCTGAAGCAGACCGCCCCGCGATGCGTCATTGCGAGCCATCGCATTGACATGGACTGGGCTTCGGACAAAGAGATCACGAAAGCGGAACGCTACCAGATGTTCGAGCAGGATCACGGCGTGGGCTACGACTCCGACACGTTGGCATGGATCATGGATCTTGCGGGGCCGGCGGTGCCGCTCGATTTGGGTTTCAACGGTGGCGAGCTGGTACGCATCGGTCCGAACTGGACGGTCGAGATCCTCCACGCTCCCGGACACACGCCCGGCCATCTGATCGTTTGGGACGAAAAAAACCGTGGTGTATTCATGGGCGAGGCGGCCCTGAGCCGCGGATTGTGTGACAACGAAGGACGATTCTCCAGCCCGCCCCCCTACTACGACCGCGATGCCTATCTGGGCACGCTGGATCTGCTGACGCGCTTACAACCCAAGGTGCTTTTCAACACGCATTTCGGCATCATGGAGGGCGAAGCTGCCTCCCTGTTCCTCACCGAGAGTCGCGATTACGTCGAACGTGCAGAAGCCGCCGTGGTGAGTAGCCTGCGGCAGGCCGGCAACACCGGGCGAACGTTGAAAGAATTATGTGCCGAGTTGAACCCCGTACTGGGTCCTTACGACAGCGCAGACGAACTGGGCCCCGTCGTAACCGGCCATCTCAAGAGCAAAGAGGCCGCCGGCGAGGTGGAATTGAGGACAGCGGATAGGAGCTATCCACGTTGGGTACTCCGTTGATTGCGACATCTATCGAGAGTCGAGAGGGAATATTGAAAGATGAGAAAAATGCTGTTTCTGGACGCTGAGCGCTGTACAGGCTGCATGAACTGTGTTTTGTTCTGTTCACAGCGAAACGAGGGGGTGAGTGGGCCATCGAGTGCGCGGATCCACGTCGATCTGAATCCGTTTTCCGGAAAATACGTACCTCTCTATTGCCTGCAATGCAGAAAAGCCCCCTGTGCTGAAGTCTGCCCGACAGGCGCGATCTGCAGACAGCCCGGAGAAGACTACTGGACCATCGATTACGAGGCATGCATCGGCTGCATGGTATGTGTCAACGCCTGCCCCTTTGGCGCGATGTTCATCGATCCGGTGTCCGAAAAGGTCCTGAAATGCGAGACGTGCGCAGGGGATCCGCTGTGCGCGCGGGTGTGTCCCACGCAGGCGCTGTACTGGGGCAGTGCCGCAGATCGCAAGAACTATCAGAAGACGAAGACCGGCAAGCAAACCGCATGAGCCGGCACGCCGTTGGCGCGAGCTGAGATACCATTTCGAATGGTCATCCTATCCAGGGAGATGAAACAACTATGAAAAATCAAGCGTTCGGTTGGACCGGTAAAATCCTGCGCATCGACCTTTCGAACCGGCACATTGAGACCGAGGACACACTGAACTACGCAACGGAATACATCGGCGGGCGCGGGATTGCGACGCGCATCGCCTGGAATGAGCTGAAGCCCGGCACCGGTCCCTACGATGAAGACAACCCATTGATGATCTTCACCGGACCACTAACCGGCACACCGGCCCCATACACCGGACGAACGACGCTCTGTACGGTTGCACCGCAGGCCTATCCTCAGCCGTGGTTCACCCGGGCCAGCCTGGGCGGGCACTGGGGACCCGAGCTGAAATATGCCGGATACGACGGCATTGTCATTCGTGGCAAGTCTGAGACGCCTGTCTATCTGTATATCGAAGATGACCAGGTCAGCCTCGAAGATGCCGCCGAGCTGTGGGGCCTGGGCATCTACGACACACAGACCAGCCTCTTCGAGCGGCACGGTCGAGACATCCGTGCTCTCACCATCGGGCAGGCCGGTGAGAATCTGAGCCGCATCTCCATCATCAGTACCGAGACCGAGTCTTCGGCAGGTCAGGGCGGGTTCGGTGCCGTGATGGGCGATAAGAAGCTCAAGGCAGTCGCCGTGCGCGGACGGGGCCAGATCAGAATCGCCCACCCGGACGCTTTTCTGGAGACCTGTCTGGCCATCAGAGAAGAGGTCCACGCGCCCCACGGGTTCCCGAGCGAGCCAGCCCTCGATCCCGACTTGGTGGCCAAGTACGGGCAGAAATTTCAGGCCTGTACGCAGCAGTGTGCCAAGCCCTGCCTGCTCAGCCATTACTACACCCGTGTACCGGGGACGGTGTGCCCGAACAAAATCTACGCCGGGCAGTTGCATTGTGTCGCCGGCCTGTTCCCGGGCATACCCAACACGTTCTATGACTGGAACCTGGGTTTCGAGGCCGGGTTCGAGATCAGCACCTTCACCAACGACTTCGGCCTGAACCAGTGGGACTTGCTGCTCGGAATTTTCCCCTGGTTGCGCGAATGCAAGAAGGATGGACTGGTGAACGAGTTGGACGGGATGGAAATCGACCTCGACAACCCGCATTTCTGGGCGGAGATTGTGCGGAAGATTACGTTCCGCGAAGGGGTCGGCGACCTGCTGGCAGAAGGTGGACGCCGCGCACCCGAGTTGTTTGGTTTCGGTCGGGAGCAGATGGAGAAACTCTACACCGGTTGGGGATATGCGGGTCACTGGGACGGGCATGGAGACCGCATCAACCGCATTTTCTATCCCTACTGGATCGTGGCGGCATTGCAGTGGGCGGTGGACACGCGCGACCCGATCAGCAGCGGGCATGGTTACGTGCAGAGCATCATGAACTGGAGCAAGGAAACGTCGCCTGAAGCCGGTCTGGATTGGAGCGTGATCAAAGATATCGGAGTTCAGGTCTATGGTTCAGGCAAAGCTACCGACCCTGAGAGCGGCTACGAAGATAAAGAAATCCCCGCGATGTGGCACGGTCACCGCAGCATCATGAAAGACTCGCTGCCAGTAGGTGACCAGATGTATCCGCGCATCTACAGCAACAAAACACCGGATCACCGGGCGAGAGCGGGCAACATGCTGGGCACTTCCTTCGAGTACGAGATGTTTGCCTCTGCGACGGGCATGGACATCGGTGAAGAGGCGTTCGAGCTGATGTGTGAACGTGTGGTCAATCTGGACCGTGCCATCCAGATACGTAACTACGGGCGATCACGAACCGATGACGAAAGTATCATCCCCGCCTTCGAATATCCCGAGAACCTGATCAATCCGCTGATCGGCAAGAAGATGGCATTGGATCGCGACAAATTCCTGGAGTTGCTGGACCGCTACTACCGTTTGCGCGGCTGGGATGTGGAAACCGGAGTGCCCTTGCCGGAAACCTTACAACGGCTTGGCCTGGCGGATGTGGCTGAGGCACTGGAGGAGTAGTCGAGAAGCTGCAGTTGCTGGCGGACAAGAAGATCCGTATCACGAAGATGGACGGGTAACCAAAACCGCACTCGGACGCATGTCGGACTACACGTATCCGGCATAGGATATGAGAGGGAAGACCGTGAGCGAAACCAAGATACTGGTCGTCGATGATGAACCAACCATCGTCGATACAGTCAAGAAATACCTCGAAAAAGAGGGGTACGTGGTGTACACAGTCAGCGACGGCCCCTCTGCGATCAAAGCCGCCCTCGCCTTCTCGCCCAACCTGATCGTGC
>CAZPTF010000186.1:0-8273 GCA_964589015.1 uncultured Anaerolineae bacterium | reverse complement strand
AACATCAACTGGCTGGTCACTTCGGCGCTCAAAGCCAACAGCATGGCTGTGTTGGACGAATACATCCGCAGAGTCGAAGACAATCTGGAAGCGCTGGAAGACGCAGCAGCGACTGTCGGTGGCGAAGCCAAGACCTTACGCCGCAAATTCGAGGACCTGCAGGGGCAAGTCGATGCGCTGGACCGAAATATCGACTTGCTGCTCGGTGAGGGCAAAGAGAGTCTGGCTGTCGCAGCGCAAAGTCGCTACAACACCATCGAACGTTTGGCGCAGACTTACAAAGAACAAGCCATGCACCAGGAGGCCGAATTCCAGAAATTGATGGACTCCAAACTGCGGCTGGAAGCCAAACTGACTGAAGCCAAGCAAGAACGCGTGGAACTCCAGGCGATGCTCGATCTGGCCAAATCCAAGGAATTAACGCACAAGGTGGTTGAAGGTGTCGGAGGCGTGACTACCTCCGAAGCTGGAATCAGCGACATCCGCGAGGAAATTCAGCGCCGCCTGGACAAAGCAACCGCACAGGGAGAAATCGACGCGTCGCGCCTGGAGACCCAGATGGCCGAAGTCCTGGAAGAGCGTACTATTCAGGTCCAACTGGAGGAGCGCAAGCATAGGCTGGGCCTGAGATAGTCTCGATTGTACACATGAGCGTAGGGGGTGTTCGCCCCCTACGCCAGCCGCCTGCAAGATAATGACCGTGCCACGTAGCTCTTAGCGCTCCCAGTCTATTGTGTACCACTCGCTGCCTCGCGATAGATCCGCGAGCAATCGGCGTCATAGAGTGCGAAGGGAAATACCCATGAATCGAACCCGTATCATATTCGTTGTCGTTGTGCTGATCGCCCTGATTATTGTGGGCATTTCGTTGTTCATAGCCCGCTCAGGTCCATCACAACCTGTGCTGCCAGCGGCTCCGGACAAAGTTGAAGTGCGCGTTGTCACCGCACTTCCAGTCGAACCCTGGGTCAGGGAAGCTGCGAAGAGCTTCAACCAACAAGGGGTAGAGATCGAAGGCAGCCGCATCGAGGTCACCGTCATCCCTATGGATGGGCTGACCGCTATGGGACGCTGGGACCGTGAAGAGATGGACCCGATCCCTACGGTATGGATTCCTGACAGTCGCTATCTGGTAGAACTGGTCAATGCGGCACAGAAAGATCGTCTGGGGAGAGACGTTTTCCTGACGGACGGAGAGTACCGCGCACGCCCCATTGCGGTATCGCTGTTTGCATGGGGGCTCTATGAGAGCAGAGCGAAAGTACTGGCGGAGAAATACGGCACGATCGATTGGCAGGCGGTCCACGATGCAGCTATCGCCAAGGGTGGCTGGAGGGACTTGGGCGGACAACCGGAGTGGGGGTACTTCAAGCTGGTCGTACCCAACCCGCGGAAGAACGTCGGTGGTCTCGCAGCGATGGTCGCCGCAGCCGGGGGCTATTTCGGCAAGACCAGCATCGCTACATCCGACGTGAACGATCCGGATTTCCAGGCCTGGCTCAAGGAGCTGATGGGAGCAGTGACCGATTTCTCCAGTCTCGGCGCTTATTCGGTCGAAAACCTGGCCCTGTTCGGCTACTCGATGGGCGATGGCGGACAATTGCTGGAAAGCGATCTCCTGACCAACATGGCAGGCATCCAGAACCGTTGGGACGATCCGCTCGTCATCGTCTATCCGGAATATTTGACCTGGTTCGATTTTCCATACACGATCTGGATGGGTCCGGAGACGAGCGCGCTGGAAAAAAACGCCGCTCTCGAATTCGAACAGTACCTGCTGTCGCCCGAAGTTCAGGGTAAAGCGGTGCAACAAGGCTTACGGCCTGCCAACACGGAAGTGCCCATTACCGGATCGAACAGCCTGTTTGAGGTATGGAAAGACCAGGGAGCAATGATCGTCGTTCCGCGCAGTGCAGCGATGCGTTCACCGGACCGAGATGTCCTCTTATCCCTGCTGCGCTGGTTCGATCTCAACGTGGCACAGAGGTAGGAGGAGAGCGTCATGGCGTACTCCGCACCAAGCAAGAAATTCCGGTCGAAGGGTTGCTCTTTACTCACTGCCGTCCTGATCGTTGCCCCTTTTCTCGTGTTGCTGTTGTGTTGCGTCAGTTACTCTTTCGTGGCACAGGTTGGGATCGACGTGCCCACCGCAAACGAGGTCGTACAACAGGCTGCGGGGACCCTGAAGATCGCATACTCGCCCGAAAAGGCAAGGTTATTCAACACGTTGACTGCAGGATTCAACGCCGAACATTTCGAGACCGCGAGCGGGGAAGTCATGCAAATCGAAGCCAGCGAAATGGACCCCGAAACGATGATTGCAGCGGCCGTCAGCGGAGAGGTACAGGCCGTCAATCCCGATTCGTCCATCTGGCTCGAGCAGATTGACCGGGCCTGGCGGTCGCATACGCACACGGACGCAAGCCTGATAGGGGATACCGTTCGTTATGCGGTCTCCCCCGTCGTCATTGCGATGTGGGACCATGTAGCGGACTCGATGGGGTACCCACAGAAGCGGCTGGGGTGGGACGATATCATTGCCAAAGCTACAGCGGACCCCAACTTCAAATGGAGCCATCCGGCAACCAGCTCCGCCAGCGGGTTGCTGACAACGCTGGCAATGTTTTACGCGGGAGCTGGCAAGACCCGCGGGCTGACCGTTGAGGATGCCACATCGCAATCGACTCTGGATTACGTATCGGCCGTGCAAAAGACGGTCCGCCAATACGGTGAGGGTGAATGGGCGGTGATCCAGCAGGTTATCGAGCAAGGGCCGCAATATCTCGACGCTTTTGTGGTGGCAGAACAACTCGTGATCTATTACAACACGGGCAATCATGCGGGTAACCTGGTCGCAGTCTATCCGAACGAGGGTACGCTGTGGGAGGATCATCCGTTGGCCTTGCTAGAATTGCCCGATCTAAACATCGAGCAACGCGCCGTTTTTCAAAAGTTCAGTGAATACCTGGAATCGGACGCGACACAGCGCGAAGTTCTGGCCCAGGGTTTCCGCCCTACTGACTTGAGTATTTCGTTGACCGCTGCGGCATCCCCGGTGAGCATGGCCAACGGTGTCGATCCCACCGAACCGCAGACAGCGCTGCAAATTCCGAGCGCACCCATCGTGGAGATTGTCCGAGACGTGTGGTGGTACACGAAACGGAAAACCAATGTCTTCCTGATCGCTGACACGTCGGGCAGCATGATGGGCGAAAAGCTGGAGGCGGCACGCGAAGCGATGAACACGTTCATCGATCAGGTCAAGGGAGAACAGGAGAACATTGGCCTGGTAACCTTCTCCAGCCAGGTGAACAACATCATCCCGTTGGGTCCACTCAGCAAGAACCGGGTCGCTGTGCTCAATGAGATCCAGCGAATGGGAGCCGCTGGAGACACGGCACTTCTGGATGCCGTTTGGGCTGCCTACGCCCGTTTGCAGGATGCCGGCGAAAGAGAGCGGATCAACGCCATCGTAGTCATGACCGATGGACGCGAGAACAACTCGCGTATCTGGCTGAGCGATCTGGTGACAGCGATCGAAAAAGGCAACAGGAGCGGTGTTCCCGTGGTCATCTTCAGTGTAGCTTACGGCGACGATGCAGATTATGCTGTACTCCAAGCTCTCGCCAAAGCCGGTGATGGTCAGGTCCGGCAAGGTGATCCGGCGACGATCCGTGACTTGTACAAGATATTGTCGACTTACTTCTAGGCGATGGCCTACCCGAAGATAGTGACTGGCGATCCAGGCGAACGGGGAAAGAGCCGCGCCCGCAGCGGGATCGGTGGAGAGTTCACACTCGAACTAACGCCCGGTGAGATCTGTTCGCCGTGGCATGGTGGCAGACATTCAAGGTGACAACTCATGTCGAATCGCACAACCTTTCGTGATCCTCTGAAGGAACGTACCTGGTGGACAATGGTCTCGTATGCATTTTTCCGGTTGGAGAGCGCGCTTACGATCGCGATGACTCTGCTGTTGGTCTTCTTGATCCCGAAACCGTTCGCATGGTGGCAGTGGTGGTACTGGCTCCTGCTCGGCGTAGTCGCCGAGACTGGGATCATCTGGGCCAGTGTGACCGATCCGGAAACGGGCCAGCGTCTGGTAGCGGATATGTTGCGCGAACAATACAACCCACGCACGCTGCGCCATGCCAGCTATCGCAAACGGGTGGAGAAGGCCCTCGATTACCACCAGAGGATGAACGATTTGATTCAGCAGTCGGAAGCAGGAGTGCTGAAAGAACGACTGCAAGACACCGTCACCAGCATCGACGCATGGATTGCTAACATGTACTACCTATCGAAACGATTGGACGCCTATCAGGCAGATCAGGTCATCGCCCGTGACATGACCGTGGTCCCCGCTGCCCTGACCGAGCTGGAGAAACGTTTTGCCGCAGAGCGTGACCCGGTCATCAAAGCACAGCTCGAACAGACACTGGTCAGCAAACGCGCGCATTGGACCAATCTCCAAGAGTTGAAGGCGCGCATGGAAAAGGCGGACCTGCAACTGGAAAAGACTCTTGCCGATCTCGGCAATATCTATTCACAGCTCCGGCAGATCGAGGCACGCGATCTGGACAGAGGTCGGGCACAGCGCATCGCACAGGACATCAGCGAACAGGTTGCGGTCCTCGAAGATATCGTGGACACCATGGACCAGATCTATGCGGACAATCGCCCGGTCATGGAGTAGACCGTCCAGCGCTGATCCGCGCGAGCACGATGCCGCGTGGTCATGCCAAGTATTTACCGAGTACCGTTTTGTATAAGAGAGGTCTACATGACAAAGTTTCTGCAGTGTATCCTACCCTTAGCGCTTATTTTGATATTGGTGGCGTGTGGTGCACCGCAACCGAAAGGGGAGCTCCTCGTCTACGTCGCTGTCCCGCTATCCGGTTTTCAGGCGAACGGTGGACAGACGGTGCTGGGCGGAGCAAACCTGAAAGCACAGCAGGTGAACAGGACGGGTGGAGTCGCGGGCTACACCCTCAAAGTCGTGGGCATCGATGACGAATCGGATTCGGATGTTGCCATCGACGTCGCCAAACAAATCGAGGCAGATATCGCCGGCGGGGAGAAGGTCGTCGCCGTCATCGGGCATTACAACAGCGGACAGACTCTGGCGGCAATGGAGATCTATAAGGATCTGCCCATTCTGGTCATTACCCCAACGGCATCGGAGGTCTCCATCTCGCAGAAGGGATATCCCAATTTCTTCCGGGTGAATGCCAACGACACAGCACAGGGGCAAATCGATGCCAAATTCTTGGTCGATGAACTCGGCGCCAAGAAAATCGCCGTGGTGTACAACGATACCGAGTACGGAATCGGATTGAAGAACGAGATCGCGCGCGCGCTGGATGAACTGGGTGCGGAGGTGGTCGCGAGAATTCAGGTCAAGCAAGGCCAGGAGACTTATGCGGATGAGGTCAAACGCATCCGTGAAGCTGCCCCCGATGCGATATTCTATGCCGGCTACGAAATCGAAGCGCCCTATTTGCGCGCGGACCTGGTGGATGCTCACGTTACGGTCCCCCTGTTGGCCAGTGACGGGACTTTCCTGTCCGCGACGATCGACGAGGCGGGCGGCGCCGCCGAAGGGATGTATCTCAGTGCTTTTGCGCCGAGTCCAAGGGAGGTTGTCGATAGTCAATGGGTCAAGGAGTATCAAGCGGTCGAATATCGCAACCCCGACACTTATTCCATCAACGGTTACGCGGCAATGGACGTGATCGTCCAAGCGATTGCCAAGGCCAACAGCATCGAACCCGATAAAATCCTGCAAGCAGCGCGGACGCTGGATTTCGACTCGGTGATGGGTCACATCGCGTTCGACGAGCACGGAGACTTGAAACAACAACGGGTCTTCATCTTTCAGGTCGCAGACAACCAGTTCGAGCAAGTCTGGCCTTAACAGGCAAACCCTCGATTTTTGTTTACTTTTTGTATACTTTAAGGTTGTACATCTTGACATAGCCTGTAATCGGTGTTATAATGGGAAAAGGTACATATAGATACCAATGTACCATTACTATACCAATTGCTCTCGATACGCTTGATCGAGTCTCCCCAGCATGTGGTATGACGGCATTGGTCTTCTCTCCGGCAGGTATCTCTGGTAAGAGAACCTTTCGAGAACCCGGCCTGACTTGCCATGGGGTGGTCCGTCTGAAACAAAAAGGAGGCAACGCCATGAAGAGTCGTTATGTTGTTTCTGTCTCATTGGCACTGGTCGCGATTCTCTTACTAACCGGAATGACAGCCTGTACGAGAGCCAAACCACAGCGCAACGGTATTTCCGAGGTTTCCCCGACATCCGTTCCTGGAGCCGAAGCGGGTATCGTGCCCACTGCCGAGAGTCCGGCTACCGCAGTCGCCGGCGTGCAGGTGCCCCAGGCTGAAGTCGTGACAGGACCAGGCGCAGCAGAGACCGAGCAGGCCACAACGGACGCAGACATGCCTGTCATCGAGGTGCCAACGGGCGAGGGCTTGTTGGGAATAACCCCACTGCCCCCACTGCCGATCGAACAGGAGCCGACCCCAACACTCGTGCCCGGCATGCCGACACCGACCGTCGAAGGGATCGAGATTCCAATCCCCACTGTGCGGGTGATCTTACCCCCCGTCACGCCGGAAGTGGAACTCCCTCCGACGCCAACCGCGATACCTCGTGTTGGCGATCAAGAGGGGCAGTACTACACCGTTCAGGAACAAGACACGTTGTTCTCGATCTCGGTACGTTTCGGCACCAGCATCGAGGAGTTGATGCTCGTCAACAACATGAACGACGATCTGCTGTCCATCGGGCAGGAGTTGTTCATCCCGGTGCCGCCGGCTCCCGAGGAACCGACGCCAATTCCGCAAGAAGTGGCAGCTCCGCCGCCGGCCCCCTCGTATGTGGAGCCTATGGGAGCACGACCAGCATTGCAGCAGGGTAACATCTACGTTGTCCAGGCCGGGGACAATCTGTTCCGCATTGCGCTCAGATTTGGAATCTCCATGGACGCGATTGCTGAAGCCAATAACATTGTCCCGCCGTGGTATGTGATCTACACGGGGCAGCAACTGGTCATTCCGCTCCAATAGAAACCGGTAACAACATTCAGCACCAAGCAAGGCCACTGGCGAGCAGTGGCCTTTTGCTTTGCGACCAGTGCCACGGCAAGATAAATCGAATAGTTTGGCGCTGTCCGCAGAGATGTTATAATGAGAGCCACGAATCCAGACAAAATCCAGGTAAAAGGAGGACGGGGAGGTCAACCAATGGACAACGGGACACAAACCGAACGTGAGACACCTATTGGCCGCAAGCTATACCTTGTCCCTCTGGTATTGGAAATGCCGGATGGCCCGGAGGGCTATGCTGAGAAGGTCGCAGCTTATTGGCGGGAGGTTACAGATCACGTCAGTAAGCTGGAGGCTAACTTCGGACAGGTGCGCAAGATCTACCACGAGTCCTTGATGGCCGGAGGCAATGAGGGATTGGAGATTCTCAAACGATCCAATCCGCAGGCGCACCGCATGATCGACCGGAAAGTCAAAAAAGGCGCCGCGTTGGTTGCGATCGAAGAACCGGAGTTGTTACAAGAAACTTTCGACTGGGGAAGATGTCTGGCAATCGTAACGAGTAGCAAGGTCTTGCGACAGGTGTCGGCAGCCTACCAGGAAGCCAGTCGCAAACGGTCCCAACAGCTGGCCGAGGCGCTGAACCGAGATCTGCAGAACGAAGAGATCGCTCTGATGATCATCGGGCAGGATCACGCTCTCCAATTTCCAGGAGACATTCAGGTCTTCTACATCTCGCCGCCCACATTGGATGAAATCCGTCGCTGGCTGCGCGAACAAGCGGAACAGGCTGAACGAGACACCGATTAGGAACGCCGGAAACAGACCCACAGCAACGGCGAGGGCACATGCGGTACAGCTGCCTGCTCCGCCTTCGCCGGTCAAGGCCCAGTGGCCAACGGCGCATCAGGCCGTTACCGCCGCAAGCCGTGTAATACGCAGAGAGGTGGGTACGTTTGTGCGATGGGATGAATCTCGCATGCGGCAAATGGCATGCGCCGCCCATTTAGTACCAGTAGAACGTCCGCATGTCGCTCCACGGGCTCTTAGACTTGAGTCTAGCCGGGTCAGGCACATCGGGACCCACGCCGTGAACGACGCGTACGTGCCAGCGAAACAGGTGTTGGTGGGAATCTGGGCCTGGAAACAGCTCAGGCGGAACACGCCAGGACGTAGAGCGCGTCCAGCCGTACTCTTCGACTTCT
>CAZPTF010000185.1:7248-8307 GCA_964589015.1 uncultured Anaerolineae bacterium | reverse complement strand
TGTATGACCCGGCGACCGGAGTGAGGCTCCCGGTGTCGGAGGAGGGATCGGTCGCCATTGGCGATCACATCATTCTCGGCGAGAAGGTGCAGATTCGATGAGCGAAGCACGACGGAGCACGAGGCTGATCGGGCGTGCGCGCACCAGCGGCGAATTGTGGCTCATCCTCGCCACAACGCTCGCAGCCAACGTGCTGGTCGTCGCGGGGTTGCAGTGGCCCGCCGTGCTCGGCGCTGCCCTGCTGCTGTTCGTGCTGCCCGGCTGGACGGCCATATCCTGGCTCGTCCATGAGATCAGGAATCCTGCCGGCTCCGATGCGCTGCATCGCTGGCTCGATAGGATCGTCCTATGCGTCGGACTGAGCATTGTCTGTACGACGTTGACCGGGCTGGCGGTGCACTACCTCCCCGGCCCGGTTTCGCGCGCTCACATCCTGGTCGCGTGCGACGGGACAATTGGCGTCCTCGCGGCGTTGGCATGGTGGCGCCGCAGACGGGTTTCGCAGGTGGCGGTTCCGACCATACAATCGCAGGTCTCGTCACGCACGTTGCTCGCCGTGCTGCTCACTATCCTCGTGCTGGCAGCCGCCTATCGCTTCATAGACCTCGGCTACGCGGAGTTCCAGGGCGACGAAGCGTTGGTCACGTGGAGCGCGGCACGGTCGCTCGTCGGTGAGAGTGATGTCCTGTTCCTCCACGGCAAGAGCCCGGCGGAGATCATTCTGCCCGCCGATCTGTGGGCGCTGACCGGATGGCTCAACGAGTGGGTGGCGCGTTTCCCCTTCGCCCTCGCCGGCTGGACGGCCGTCCTGGCCGCCTATCTCCTCGCCCTGAGGCTGCGTGGACCGCGCACAGGGGCAATCGCCGTCTTTCTGTTCGCCGTATGCGGCTACTTCGTTGGCTTTTCGCGCGTCGTCCAATATCAGAGCCCGGTCATGCTGATGAGCGTGCTCGCTGTGTACACGGCGTACCGTGCGTTGGAAGATCGGGCGGACGTCTTCCAGTTCTTCAGCGCGCTATTCCTCGGCGTGGGGCTGCTGGCGCACTTCGACGCACTGCT
>CAZPTF010000185.1:5260-7148 GCA_964589015.1 uncultured Anaerolineae bacterium | reverse complement strand
TCCGGAACGATCTACAACGCATCCTACTACACAGCACTGCTCGTGCTTGGCTTCCTCTGCGCTCTGTGGGGCGCGTTGCGCCGGTTGCCGCGGGGGACGATTCTTGCCGCCCTGCTCACAGTGCTGATGCTCGCAACGGTATACCAGCCCGACCGGTGGCAGGCCGGCCGGGTCAATCTCGCGATCGTGCCATACGCCGTCGCCATTCTGCTCGCTTGGCTCTCGCCGGCATCAGGCCGGGCGATCCGCGTCGTGTGGCTGTGGCTCGGCGCGACGATGCTGCCGTACCTGTTCGTGCTCGCATTGCCCCTGTCGCACGTCTACGTCATCATGCCGCCACTCCTTCTGCTGACTGCCTCCGCCCTTGACCCGGTGGTCGCTTGGATGACCGGCCTCGTGAAGCAGCGCAGGGCAGCAGCAATCGCCATATACCCTGCACTCGCGGTCATCGCGGTCGTGTTGGCCTGCTACCCGTACCTGGTCTTCGTGCGCCACACGCCCGAATTCACGGAGACGTACCGGGACAAGCCGGTCCCGCTGTATTGGCGACCGGTCAACCCGCTCCTACAGGTCGGACTGTTCGGCTTCCCGCACAAGTCGGGCTGGAAGGCGGTCGGGGAGGCGTATGCCACGGGTACCCTGTCAGGCGACTTCGCCACCAACGAAGAGGAATGGGTAGCGCTGTGGTACACGCACTTCGCACCGACCTCGTGCACTCCGGACGCGCAGCACTACTTCATCGCCGCGAACCCGTGGGACGCCGTGCCCGTCCCGCAGGAGATCATCGCCGAAGGGTATGTGCGAACCGCGGTGATCACCGTCGACGGAACGCCGCGGCTGAGCATCTACACGGCGAAATCGGAGATGGCGGCGGCATCCGCCGCGGTACAGGAGATCGCCGTGTCGGCTGTCGAAGCTGCCTTCGATCGTGACACGGCACCCGCTCGCTTCGTGCAGAACAGCACGCCCGCTCAGGAGATGCGCGTAAATTTCGGCGACCAGATCACCCTCCTCGGATACGATCTGTTCGACGCGACGCCGCACGACGCACCGTTAACTCCGGGTGAGAGTTTGCCGCTGACGCTATACTGGAGCACGCAGGCGCCGCTCACGCAAGACTACCATGTGTTCGTGCAATTGGGCGAAGGTGAATTATGGGGTCAGGCGGATGGGGTTCCGGTGTGCAACCGTCTGGCGACAGCGCTGTGGCGACCCGGACAGATCGTGATCGACCGCCACCGGCTGGACACGCGACCGGACACGCCAGCGGGACAGCATCCGCTGCGCGTCGGGCTGTACGCGCCGAACACGGGCATACGGCTGGTGCCGCAGGAACACAACGCCGGCGATGACAGCGTCATCCTCACCGACATCGCCGTGCAGTAGCCGCTATCCTGCAGTGCCTACCAGGCCATCCCCGACCGCGATCTCATCCAGCAGCAGATGGTCACCGAGCGGTTGTCCCGCGGCGTCGGTTACAGGCAGGCGCTCCCCACTGGCGGCATCGTACACACCGATCACAAGTGCATAGCGGCCCGGCTGCAGGTCGCCGGGTAACGGGACGACGATCCGATCGGAAACGAACTCGCCGGGCAGCCAACCTGTGGTCGGCAGCGTGCCCTCTCCAGGCACGGCGTCGTGTTGCGCCACGACCTGCGCACCGTCCATCACGTGAACGAACACGGTGTAACTCTGCTGCATTTCCGCCAGCGCCTGCCAGTGAAGGACAATCTCTATGTCCGACCCTGGGGACAACTCCGTCGCGCTCGGATCGTAGCCCAGCAGACGCATCTCCACGCCAAATTCGGTGTTTTTTGTACGGGTGACGTCCGGCGCAACGAAGGCCCGCGGCCTGCCGGCGATTTCGATCTCTCCGAGCACCACCGGC
>CAZPTF010000185.1:0-5160 GCA_964589015.1 uncultured Anaerolineae bacterium | reverse complement strand
GGGGGCGTGCGGAGGCACCGTGAAGTCGTAGCTCTTGCCCCACACCTCTCCGGGCTTCCACCAGGACGTTGGGAAGCCGGCACCAAGCGGCCTTGCAGTCGCCAAAAGTGGCCACTCAGTTCCCCCGTCGTCTTGCAGCGTGAGGCGCCACTGCAGATCGCGCGCCGGTGACCCTGTCACGTGCCAGTACAGCAAGACCGTGCCCTTCTGGCCAGGTGCGAAGGGGTTGGACAGTTCCAGGTCATGCCCGAGCAGCGCAATCTCCGGTGTGAGTGCGGCGTCCAACCGGTACGCGACCTCGACTTCACCGGCCGCTGCTGTGGGGCGGTCCGGCGCGACCACTTCGAGCGATCCGAGCGAAGCGGTGACCTGCATGGGATGCCCACCCACAGGAAGCATCTCCAGCGCGGGGGTGTACAGGCCGATCTGAAGCTGGTAGTTACCGGGCGGTGTCGTGCTGGCGATGGGCAACAGGTAGAAGTCGGACACGGGTGCTTCGGCGACAGTCCACTGGCTGGTACCCTGCCGGCTCGCGCCGAACAGCACGTGGTCGAGCTGGTCGATGACGTGCCCGTCGGCATCGACCAGCCGGAGCGACGCACGGAGGTTGTCCGTGACCGCACCGAGCAGCTCCCATTTCAGCAGCACCCACGCTTTGCCGCCCGACTCCACCAGCGGAGCCGGATCAAGCGCGCCGTCGACCGCCCCACCGTACGCACCGGAGGCCAACTCGAGCTGCCCGCCGAAATCCACGCCATATTGCCGGAGAGCGGCCGGCCACGCGAACGACGTGCGATCCGCTGCCAGACGATACGTCAGGACGCGGTAGTACGGAAAGGCTTCGACGCGCTCCAACGTGCCCGCGCTCTCCAGGAGGAACTGGAGCAGGTTCCGTGGATCCGCCTCGGGATAGAGAAACTTTCGCTTGCCTTTTTCCAGCGCAACCAAATGGACGATGCGCTTTCCCCGCACGATCTCCGTCATCCGTCCGGGGATATCCGGCTCGTACATGAACACGTATTGCAGATCGGTCTTGGCACCGCCCATCCGGTGGAAGAAACTCAGTGGGAAGTGATTACACTCGTAGGAATAGTCACACTCCGTCTCTCCCTCGGCATCGCAGGGCACGACGAACACACCGTCCGGCTCGCTCGTCACGTCGATCATGCGCGCCAGATCGCGCGCTTCGCCGCTGAACGCCAGGTAAGTGGCCTCAGCCGGCGCCCAGCGCACGAAGTAATCGCGGCAGGTCGTTGCGGCGGTGCCGCCGAACAGGACCAGGACCACCAACACCAGTGCCGTCCCTGGTGCACGCCAACGACCTGGAGCCATGCGGCGCAGCATCGTCCAGATCTGCTCCAGCGCGAGCGCGATGAGGATGTACGTCACCGGCGCCAGACTCATCATCCGTCCGTACTGCGGCACGCGGTCGGGCGTGATGATCACCGGGAAGATCATCACCGCCCACCACAACACACAGAAGGCGTACGGTGGCTTATTGAAACGATACACGCTCAGCGCCGTACCCACCCAGAACAGCACCGCCAATAGCGGGTTCAGGATGGACTTGCCCGCGAGGTTGGCCTGGGCGTGCAGGTCACTCGTGAACCCGAAGGCCCCGATGTTCCCGATAAAGCCCCGCCACAGCGCCCCCCAGGGATCTCCCAGATTCACGCGCGGATTCAGGAACAATGTCCCGGCCGCACGCCCGACGAACCCCTGCGGGTAGGAAGCGAAGAATACGAGCATCGGCGCGTAGACGACGAGAGCGGTCACACCGATCACGCACAACGGCCCGAATATCTGCCAGATCTGCCGGACAAATGGGCGGGTGGAGTCGCGCGGGACGGCAAACCAGCGGTACACGAAGAACAGCGCCAGGAAGACGGGAATGAAGCGCGCGCCCGGATAGACGTACAGATCCAGGGCCAACCAGAAACCGCTCGCAATCAGCGGCCACCGGCGACCGCTCTCCAGGCCATGCCAGAGGAAGAGGAAACACAACACCGCGAAGAACGGCACCATGTTGATCTCCAGCCCGATGCGGCTGTAGTTCAGGTGCCAATACGATGTCGCCAACCCGGCCGCCGCCAGAATGCCGAGCGAACGGGCGCGGGACGCACCCAGGCTACGGAAGAGCGTGACAGCCAGTGCATACGTCAGCGGGATGGTCAGCGTGCTGCAGAAGGCGACGAAAAGGCGTTGCACGAAGGGCTGCACGCCCAGCAGTGAGAAGGCAAGCGCAAAGAGATACTTCAGAAATGTGGTGTTCCCTTCCGTCTTGGGGGAATACAACGCGTGATGGCCCTGCAACAGCTCCACGGCGTCCATGGCGTGTGCGGCCTCGTCGTAGTCGAAGGCCGGGGGAGTCTCCTCCAACCGGTAGGTACGCAAAAAGAAGGTCGCCAGAATGAGTACCACGAGAATCGCTATGGTTGAAAACTGCCCGGGGGTAAATGGTTTAGAGAACTCGTTACTGGAGAGAACGCGCATGCTTATTTTCGTCACCAGAACTTCGGCACATGTAATTGCCTATACGTGACCATCGTGGTATATTATACACTTGCCCTATAAGTTGTCAAGCAGTTTTTTTGCGGGCATCGGATACAAGGCAGATAGACGAAAGCGTCGAGTATGGGCCGAATCTCACCACGCCAAAATCACACGTGGGGCTACGGGATACTTCTGGTATGCCTCGCGATCACCGTGTATACAATCGTATTCTTTTGGCTGCAAATCCGTCTGTACGAAGGGCTGCACATGCAGATGTGGGATCTGGGGATCTTCAACCAGGCGCTGTATGGCTCATATCACGGTAGATTGCTGCAATCCAGCTTCACCGGGCAATCCTTGCCGGTTTTCACCGAACACATGTACCTGATCCTCATCGTGCTGCTGCCGCTGTACGGCGCGCTTCCCGGTGTGTACACGCTCTTCTTCGTGCAGGCGCTCGGAATCGGCAGCGGCGCACTGGCCATCTACCTGCTGGCCAGACACTTCTCAAGGAGCAGTACGGTGGCGGTCCTGTTGGGCACTGCCTACCTGTTCTACCCTTCCATCCAGGGCATGAACCTGAACATCTTCATGTACGGGTTCCACCCGGATAACCTCTTTCCGGCGTTGTTGCTCTTCGCGTTCTATTTCTTTCTCCGTAAGCAGACCCGAACCGGTTACGTATTCGCCGCACTCGCCCTGATGTGCGGCGAACACCTGGCCCCGACCGTGGCCGCACTCGGGTTGTACCTGATCCTGCGCCACCGGGAACAGCGGTCCGGCGGTGTGGTCCTTCTCGGGGTGTCGGTCGTGTGGATCATGCTCAGCTCCGCGTTGATCATCCCGTACTTCCGTGGGACGCCTCCCTGGTACCTGGCGCGCGCGATCACATCCGAAACTGGTGCGCCTCAGGCAATCCCGTGGGACGCCGTTCTGCAAGTGACGCTGCAATACGTGCGCAACCTGCTGCTTCCGCTGCTATTCACGCCGCTGCTCGATCCCTTGTCCTTGCTGATCTCCGTCCCGGGCCTGCTGCTGAACTACCTGGCGTGTTTCACCGGCTACCGGACCGGATACTCCCCGTTTTCGTGGCACATGGCAAAGCTCGCCCCGTTCGTCTTCCTCAGCGCGACGCTGGGCATCAGCCATCTGGTTCATCGAGAACGGACCCATCCCAACGGGAAGCGACCGGGCCACGTTCTGGCAGGTCTCGTTCTGCCCGCCTGTGTGCTCGCTTCGGCCCTGTGGGGACCGTGGACGTGGAACCCGGCGGTCGCCACGGAGCAGTATGCGCCGCTGTCACCCGAGCGCGCGAAGACCCTGGCAAGCATCGAATCCCAGATCGGCCCGGATGATTCCCTGTCCACCGAGCCGTTCTGGGGATCGCATTTCACCGCGCGGGAGATCCTGCATTTCTTCCCGCACGCGGGGTGGCGCGGTGACGACCTCGTGCTCGTCGACACCAACAGCCCGTTGCTGACGCCCTGGATCATGGAACAGATCGAGATGCTGCGCCGCAGCCCCGATCACCGGCGGCTGCTGGAAGCAGACGGTGTCGAGCTCTACCGCTACGAGCCACGGGAGCTGCCGGAGATCCCTTCGCCGCTCAATGTGACATTTGCCAACCACATGCGGCTGCTCGGCTACGACGTAAGTCCGGCTCACGCCGCGCCCGGCTCCGAGCTCGCGATCGACCTGTTCTGGACCGCAGACGATTACGTCGACAAGAGCTATTCCGTGTTCATCCACGTCGTAGCCAGCGACGGACACACGGTCGCCCAGGCGGACAGCATCCCACTGAACGGTAGCTATCCGACGGACCGCTGGCCAACCGGAAGGACGATGTGGGATCCATATCATCTCGCGCTGGGCGCCGAGCTCGAGCCAGGCCAGTACGAGATCGAGACCGGCCTCTACTACTGGGAGGACGGGCAGCGCGTGGCGATCACCGGCGGCGACGCGGATCCGGCCAACTCCGTCGTGCGGTTGGGCTCGATAGTGATCGACTCCGCCGGCCAGGAGCAGTCGGATGGCACCTAGCCGATCAGTATGCCCGCTCACGGTGCTACCGCTGGTGATGCTGGTAAACCTCGGCATCCTCATTGGTGGGGACGCCACAATCCGTTACACCTGTGCTTACGTGCTGCTTTTCGTGTTGCCGGGAGCCGGACTCATGCGTTTGCTGTCGGGACCCCACGACGACTTGAACTGGCTCGAGAAAGGAATCGTCGGCCTGGCAGCGAGCTATCCGGTCGTCATCGCTGTCACCCTGCTTGCCGGATACGTTCCGGGCAAGCTCACTTTGCCGCTGGAGTTGACCTTCACCACGGTTTGCGTCTTGTTCATCTGGTTGCTGGCATGGTGGCGAGAGGTGAAATCACCACCAACGCCACGTTCGCCCCAACCGGTGCCCGTACACAGCGGCGTAATCCTCGGTCTCATCGTGCTGATCGCCTGCCTGCTCGTGCTATCCAACCTGGGGACATCCGAATTCCAGGGTGACGAGGTGATGGCCCTGTTGACCGGCGGCAGCACGATGCAGGGGAACGACGAGGCGATATTCTTCCACCGCAAGGGGCCGGCCGAGATCGTACTTCCAGGCGCATTGTGGGTGTTATCCGGCACGGTGACCGAATGGTCGGCGAGACTACCGTTCGCCCTGGCGGG
>CAZPTF010000184.1:2415-8330 GCA_964589015.1 uncultured Anaerolineae bacterium | reverse complement strand
GTCCTAATAAGAATGACCGCAAGATTGCTGGAAATGTCCTGAACACCAATCGGGAAATACTTATCAGGCGAACATGCAAAGGAGATAACACAATGAAGCGTCATATCTTCCTTACTCTCGTCATGGTCATGGCCCTGCTGCCCCTCGCGGGTATCGCGGGTGCCGCCGCTCCAGCCCAAGAAAAGGAACCAATCCCAATCGCTATGTTGGTGCCCATCACCGGGGCATCGGCGACCGAAGGGGGCTACTTTATCAAGGCCGCCACCCTGGCAATCGAACAGATCAATGCCGCTGGCGGAATCAACGGCCAACCGATCAACTTCATCCAAATCGATAACCAATCGACCAATCCCGGCGCACTGAATGCTCTCAACAAAGCCGTCAACGAAGACAACGCCTTCGTCATCCTCGGTCCGGTCAAGAGCACGCAGATCTTCGCCATTAGCGACGCCGTCAAAGAAGCCGCCGTCCCCATGATTATCGGTGGAACCAACGCCAACCTGACCGAACAGGGCAACCCCTGGCTGTTCCGCTGCCGCCCCGATGACTCTATCGCCGCCGCCGCGATGGTCCAGTACGCAGCCGAAGACCTCGGCGCCACCAAGATCGGCATCCTCCACGATTCCGACGCCTTCGGTTCCGGCGGCGCAGACCTCGTCGAAATGAACGCCAAAAACAAAGGCCTCGACGTCGTCGCCCGTGAAAAATACACCACCAAGGACCGTGAATTCACCGCGCAATTGCTCGCCCTCAAGAATGCCGGCGCAGAAGTCATGATCCTCTACGGAACCAACCCGGAAGACGTCTCCGCCATCCAGCGCCAGTACCGCCAACTCAACCCGGGCTATGCCTACATCGGCTCCCCTTCCTCCAGCATGAAAGACGCACTGGAGCTCTCCAAAGAGGCCTCCGAGGGCCTGCTCGGGATCGCCGACTATGTCCCCGGCCAGAGCGAAGCGGCCAAGAAGTACGCTGCTGACTACGAAGCAATGCACGGCGAAAAGATGGACCAGCTCGCGGCCTGGAACTACGACGGACTGATGATCCTCGCCCAGGCCATGCGCGACGCCGGTGTCGATTGGGCTGCGATCAAGGACGATCCGGAAGCCATCGCCGCCGCCCGCGAGAAAGTCCGCGAGAACATTCTCAACACCCAGGGTTACGCGGGTGTCGTCGGCACCTTCTCCTTCACTCCCAATGGTAACGGCCTCCACGAAGTCTCCATCATCGAAATCCACCAGGACGGCAACCACAGCCTCAAGAAAGTGGTCAACGTCATGGGCGGCCAGGAAGCTGCAGCTCCGGCAGAGCCGATAGCTGCCGATCCCAACAAGGAGGCTATTCCGCTCGCCATGTTGGTGCCCATCACTGGAGCATCGGCGACCGAAGGGGGCTACTTTATCAAGGCCGCCACCCTGGCAATCGAACAGATCAATGCCGCTGGCGGAATCAACGGCCAACCGATCAACTTCATCCAAATCGATAACCAATCGACCAATCCCGGCGCACTGAATGCTCTCAACAAAGCCGTCAACGAAGACAACGCCTTCGTCATCCTCGGTCCGGTCAAGAGCACGCAGATCTTCGCCATTAGCGACGCCGTCAAAGAAGCCGCCGTCCCCATGATTATCGGTGGAACCAACGCCAACCTGACCGAACAGGGCAACCCCTGGCTGTTCCGCTGCCGCCCCGATGACTCTATCGCCGCCGCCGCGATGGTCCAGTACGCAGCCGAAGACCTCGGCGCCACCAAGATCGGCATCCTCCACGATTCCGACGCCTTCGGTTCCGGCGGCGCAGACCTCGTCGAAATGAACGCCAAAAACAAAGGCCTCGACGTCGTCGCCCGTGAAAAATACACCACCAAGGACCGTGAATTCACCGCGCAATTGCTCGCCCTCAAGAATGCCGGCGCAGAAGTCATGATCCTCTACGGAACCAACCCGGAAGACGTCTCCGCCATCCAGCGCCAGTACCGCCAACTCAACCCGGGCTATGCCTACATCGGCTCCCCTTCCTCCAGCATGAAAGACGCACTGGAGCTCTCCAAAGAGGCCTCCGAGGGCCTGCTCGGGATCGCCGACTATGTCCCCGGCCAGAGCGAAGCGGCCAAGAAGTACGCTGCTGACTACGAAGCAATGCACGGCGAAAAGATGGACCAGCTCGCGGCCTGGAACTACGACGGACTGATGATCCTCGCCCAGGCCATGCGCGACGCCGGTGTCGATTGGGCTGCGATCAAGGACGATCCGGAAGCCATCGCCGCCGCCCGCGAGAAAGTCCGCGAGAACATTCTCAACACCCAGGGTTACGCGGGTGTCGTCGGCACCTTCTCCTTCACTCCCAATGGTAACGGCCTCCACGAAGTCTCCATCATCGAAATCCACCAGGACGGCAACCACAGCCTCAAGAAAGTGGTCAACGTCATGGGTGACAAGGAGTGATCTGAGGCTTCCCACAGGCATCCGGTGTTTCCACCGGATGCCTGTGCGCTGAGAGTCGTTGCGCACGAACAGCTCGTAGAAGATACGACCTGCATACAAGGAGAGAGTAATGGATTTTGCAACCAACTTCCAATTGCTTGTCAGCGGGCTGGCAATGGGTTCGATTTATGCACTGGTTGCGCTCGGGTTTGTCTTGATCAACAATGCTGCCGGTGTGGTCAACTTCGCGCAGGGTGAGTTTGTCATGTTGCCGGCTTTTTTCGCAGCAGTCCTGCTCACCGAGTTCAACTTCGGCTTTATTCCGGCCTATATCCTGACACTCGTCGGCATCGGCATCGTCGGATACATTTTCGAGCGCGTTGCCTACTACCCGTTGCGAAACCGCACGTTCTTGCCAGTCATCATCAGTACCATCGGTGTGTCGATGTTCTTGAAGAATGGGGCACAGCTCGTTTTCGGTACGGAACCGATCAACCCACCGCGTCCGGTTCCCTCGGCACCGATCATGATCGGTGATGTCGCAATCGATCCCCAGTTTGTCCTCATCCTTGGCGTTACCATCGTTTGCTTGATCTTCCAGTACATCTTCTTCGAGAAGACAACACTGGGACGCAAACTGCAGGCCACCGCCCAGGACAAACAGATGTCGCGCCTGTTGGGTATCCGTATCAGCGTCATGATAGCGATCACGTTCATCTACAGTTCCATTCTGGGTGGCGTCGCCGGAATCCTGGTCGGTCCCATCTTCTACGTAACGAAAGATATGGGCGGTCTGCTGGGGCTCAAGGGTTTCTGCGCTGCGATCGTGGGTGGTTTCGGCAGTGTGCCCGGTGCCATTCTGGGTGGCTTCCTTCTGGGAATCATCGAGCAGTATGCTGCTTACTATATCTCAAGTGCCTACCGCGACGGCTTCGCCTTTATTATCCTGATTCTCGTGCTGCTTTTCTGGCCGATGGGATTCTTTGGCGAAAAAGTCTCGGAGAAAGCATAGGGGGAGGCAAACAGTGGCAACGACAACTGCAACCGTAACTCAGAAGAAAACCAACGTTTCTTCCCTGACCTGGATAGGACTTGCTGTCGCTCTGATCATACTGCTGATTTTGCCGCAGTATATCAAATCCGTTTACTGGATCCAGTTGCTTAACCTATCGATGATCTTCGGTATCTGCTGTTTAGGATTGAATTTCGTGTTGGGTTATGCGGGTCAGATGTCTTTGGGGCAGGCCGCATTTTGGGGCATCGGTGCCTATACATCCGCACTTCTCACCACAAAATACCTGCCGATGATTGGTATCCCCACATCGGTAGGGCCTTGGATTGGGCTGGTCGCGGCGATCATCGTCTGCGCCATCTTCGGTGCTATTCTGGGCTACCCGACGCTGAAACTCGCCGGACACTATCTCGCAATGGCCACGATCGGGTTTGGATTCATTATCCAGCTTTTTCTGATCAATGCCCAACGCGTCACCGGTGGATCCGATGGTATTCCGGCTATCCCCTCGTTCAACCTCTTTGGGTATGTCTTCAAGAAGGAACACCAGGCGTACTATCTGATCCTCGCAATCACGGTCCTGTTGTGTTTTGTGGCGTACCGGATCATCGAATCACGGACGGGGCGCGCGTTCAAGTCGATCAAAGAGAACGAGATGGCTGCGGAAGCACTGGGTGTGAACACAACCGGCTACAAAATCCTGGCATTCTGTCTTGCAGGTGCTTACGCCGGGATCGCCGGGAGCCTGTTTGCCCACACCGGCTCGCACTACATCAGTCCGGACACATTCTCCTTCGACCAATCCGTGTTGTTGCTGGCGATGATGGTGTTGGGCGGAAGCGGATCGATCATCGGGCCGCTGATCGGCGCGCTGTTGCTGACGCTGCTGCCGGAGTGGTTGCGCTTCCTGCGTGACGCATATATGGCAGTCAACGCAGTAGCGATTATCCTGATCATGATCTTCATGCCGACAGGAATCGCCGGTCTCTTCAAACTGCTGTGGCGCAAATACGTCCGGCGTCCGGAGCCAATCGATGCCGGGGTGAAAGTGGAGATTTCTCACGAAGCACGCGTGCGCTTCCTTTCCGCTCTGGAGGCCAAGGTCTCTGCAGCCGGCGATGCCGACCGTGTCATCCTGCAGATCCAAGGTTTGGCCAAGTACTTCGGTGGGCTGAAAGCCGTCGACGGGGTGGATATGGACGTGCGCCGCGGTGCCATTCACGCCTTGATCGGCCCGAACGGTTCCGGCAAGACTACTATCCTGAACATGCTCACCGGGTTGTATATCCCAACGCATGGGAATATCCGGTTCAAGGGTGAGGACACCACTGGCAAACGGCCACACGTCATCGCGTCACGAGGGGCTGGCCGTACATTCCAGAATATCCGGCTTTTCCCTAACTTAACGGTCCTCGACAATGTCATGATCGGTGACCACTACCGCGGGACATCGAACATCTTCAGCACGATCCTGCGCTTGCCCTCGCAAACACTCGAAGAAAAGAGAATGCGTGAGAACGCGATGGCCATGCTGGAATTTGTCGGGCTGGCGCACCTGGCTAACGCTGAGGCCAGAAGTTTGCCATACGGTCGCCAACGTGTGCTGGAATTGGCTCGTGCGCTGGTTACCAATCCGGATATCCTGCTCCTGGATGAGCCGGCTGCCGGACTGAACCCCGCTGAGACCGAGGAATTGGTCGAGCTGCTCTACGACATTGTGGACCACGGGATCACGATCCTGCTGGTCGAGCATGACATGAACCTGGTCATGGGTATCGCCGAAGATATCACCGTGCTGAACTTTGGCAAGAAGATTGCGGAAGGGGACCGCGAGGCCGTCGAGAATGACCCGGAGGTCATCGAGGCGTACCTGGGTCGGGAGGAAGACTGATGCTACTCAAATTGGATAACGTTGTCGCTGGCTATGGAGCGGTACAAGCGCTCAAAGGCGTTTCCATCGAAGTCAAAGAGGGCGAAATCGTAGCCATGCTGGGCGCTAACGGCGCAGGCAAAAGCACGACAATCAATACCATCTGCGGTCTGGTCAAACCCACTTCCGGAACCATCCATTTCATGGATGAGAATATCACTGGAATGGCGACCGAAGACATCATGCCCAAAGGAATTGCGGCAGTGCCCGAAGGACGCCATGTATTCCCCGGGCTCACGGTGATGGAGAACCTGCAGCTCGGCGCCAACTGTCTGCCCAAGACCGCCAGCTTCAAAGCCGAATTCGAAGCGGATCTGGAACGCGTTTTTTCCGTCTTCCCGGTTCTCAAGGATTTCGGAAAGAAACTGGGTTGGACGCTGAGCGGCGGCCAACAG
The DNA here is from genome assembly GCA_964589015.1 of uncultured Anaerolineae bacterium. GTDB lineage: Bacteria > Chloroflexota > Anaerolineae > DAOTYC01 > DAOTYC01 > CAZPTF01. The sequence goes on along the minus strand of CAZPTF010000184.1, from coordinate 2,570 downwards.
CAGATGCTGGCCATAGGTCGTGGGCTGATGTCGCGCCCCAAACTCCTGCTACTCGATGAACCGTCGCTCGGACTCGCTCCCGTGCTCGTGCAGGAAGTGTTCCGCGTGATCGACGAGATCAACAAGCAGGGCACGACGATCTTGCTGGTCGAGCA
>CAZPTF010000184.1:0-2315 GCA_964589015.1 uncultured Anaerolineae bacterium | reverse complement strand
TCCTGGACGCGCGCGGACTGCGCGGCAATACACGCGAACGGGATGCCAGGCACACGCAAGGCACGTGCAGAGATTGGCCCAGTCGTGGCCGTGAGGTCGGGCTGGGCCAATCTTCGCCGCCAACGATGGCCACTCCAGCACGCTGGCAGGCATGCCGTCCACGAATCCTGTACGAATACGCGATTAGGCCCACCCGCGCCGATGCGCGTGCCGGCCCGCCAGAGGGCATCCCCGCAAAACAGACAGAATCCGCTCGATCGCGCCTCTTTCGTGTGCAGCGAACCACCGCGAAGCGTCATTCGCGTACCTGGCCCGCGACACGTGGGCATAGAGTGCCATGCGAGGATGGCTGGCGACTCACTGCTTACTCGCGCCGATATTGATAAGCGCCCGCTCTCGGGATCGCCTCCGGTTTATTCACTTTCTGCGCTTTTCGATTTGCATCAGACCCCAATCCGTGGTATGCTTCAGTACAGAAAAGCTCTCTGGATACGACCCTCCGGGTGCAAATATTCAACGTCGAAAGCCGCGAATATGCTGGCTTTTGTGTTTTGATGCGGTATACAGAGACAACCTCATTCCACCCAGTGACCATCCTTACGTTGTGTCTTGAAGACCAACGGCCCCTGTCTCGCTGTCGAAACAGGAATAGATTCGAACAGGACCACGCAGCCCGGTTCTCAGGTGACAAGGCAGCTACAAGGCCGCAGTTCCCCATCACTTCGGCTCGTCTCTCCTTGGAGACATTGTCTTCGCCACAGATCGCCACCCCTCAGGTCGTTGGTCCAGCGAGTCAGCGGTCCGAAATCGTAAGTCATGAACAGAATTCTTCTCTTCAGGAGGCCCAATATAATGATCCCAGATGCTCTTTTCGAGATGGAAGGATTGACATTCGACGATGTGCTCCTTGTCCCGCAGGAATCCCATGTTCTGCCGGCTGATACGGCTTTGACCGCCCAGCTGGCTGGCGAGCTTTCCCTCAACATACCGATCCTGTCAGCGGCGATGGACACAGTGACGGAAGCACGCATGGCGCTGGCAATTGCACGAGAGGGCGGGATTGGCATCATCCACCGGAACATGAGTATCGAGCAGCAGGCGGAGGAAGTGGATCGCGTCAAGCGCTCGGAGTCCGGCATGATCGCCGACCCGATCACGCTGCCGCCGGATGCACCGCTCGCCGAGGCCGAGGCGCTGATGCATCGCTTCCACATCTCCGGCGTGCCCATCACCGAAAATGGCCGGTTGGTGGGCATCCTGACCAACCGGGACATTCGCTTTGTGACCGACTACAGCCATCCGATCCGCGACTTCATGACCTCCGACCCCCTCATCACTGCTCCCGTAGGCACCACACTCGACGAAGCCAAGGCCATTTTGCAGGAACATCGCATCGAGAAACTGCCGCTGGTCGACGAAAACTTCGCGCTGCGCGGGCTGATCACAGTGAAAGACATCCAGAAGAAGAAAGACTACCCCTACGCTGCGAAAGACACGAACGGCCGGCTGCTCGCCGGCGCGGCGGTCGGCGTCGGGAACGATTTGCCGGACCGGGCGGCAGCACTTGTCGCCGCCGGGCTGGACGTCATCGCCATCGACACCAGTCACGGTCACACCGCGAGTGTGGTCAAAGCCATGCAGTTCGTGAAGAAAACCTACCCGAATCTGCCGGTCATCGCGGGGAACGTTGTCACCGCGGAAGGCACGCTTGCATTGATCGAAGCGGGAGCGGACGCGATCAAGGTCGGTATCGGTGCAGGGTCGATCTGCACGACGCGTGTGATTGCTGGCGTCGGGATGCCACAGATCACCGCCATTGCGAACTGTGCGCGTGTTGCGAGACCGTTGGGCATTCCGATCATTGCCGATGGCGGTATCAAGTACTCGGGTGACATCGTCAAAGCGCTCGCCGCCGGCGCGAACACAGTCATGCTGGGTAACCTGCTGGCCGGGCTGGAGGAGAGTCCCGGCGAGCTCGTGTTATTCGAGGGCCGTTCTTTCAAGGAATACCGCGGAATGGGGTCGGTTGCCGCGCTGAGCGGACCCGGCCGCGACCGCTACGCGACGGGCCAACAGGGCGGTGGGCTGGCCAAACTGGTCCCCGAAGGGATCGAAGGGCGCGTACCGTACAAGGGTTCTTTGAGCCAGTATCTGTATCAGCTTCTCGGAGGACTACGTTCCGGGCTCGGGTACGTCGGAGCCAGGGACTTGCACGAATTGCACGAGAAGGCGCAGTTCGTACGCATCACCCAGGCCAGCCTGATCGAGAGCCATCCGCACGACGTAATCATCACCAAAGAAGCACCCAACTACGG
>CAZPTF010000183.1:0-8331 GCA_964589015.1 uncultured Anaerolineae bacterium | reverse complement strand
ATACCTCATATCCGAAGACCATATAGTGTATAGTATGTCCTGGACACCGCACAATTGCGCCTTGCTGCATTGATGGTATAATCGGCGTCTGTGCAAAAAACCGGAGTCTGTGACGATTGGGTTCGTGACCAGATGGTTGCGGACATCAGAATTGACGGTGGTGCAATGAGAGATGTAGTAATCCAGGCAAAGGGATTGACCAAAGTCTACAATGGTCATCCGGCGGTCAAGGGGATCGATTTCGAGGTGCGAAAGGGCGAGTGCTTCGGGTTCTTGGGGCCCAACGGCGCCGGGAAAAGCACAACGATGCGCATGCTCTATGGTTTCTCGCCGATCACCGCCGGACAGCTTAGCGTGCTGGACATGGATGTGGAGCGAGAAATGCGGCGCATCAAGTACCAGCTTGGCATTGTTCCACAGGAAGACAACCTCGACGAAGACATGAACGTGCTTCAGAACCTGCTGGTCTATGCGCGCTATTTCGACATGCCCGCCAAGCTGGCTCGCCAGCGTGCGCGGGATGAGCTCGAGTTCTGGCAGCTCTGGGAACGTCGCGACGCGCGCGTGTTCGAATTGTCAGGCGGGATGAAGCGACGGCTGATGATCGGGCGAGCGATGCTCAATCGGCCCCAATTGCTGATTCTTGATGAACCCACGACCGGTCTGGACCCCCAGGCCCGTCACATGGTGTGGCAGAAGCTGCGCCAACTTCGCGCTGAGGGAACGACGCTGGTGTTGACGACGCACTACATGGACGAGGCAGCCCAGCTCTGCGATCGTTTGGTGGTTCTGGATGACGGGAAGATCTTGACTGAGGGTGAGCCTGCGGAGTTGATCGGGCAGCACATCCCCACGCAAGTACTCGAAGTGCGTGGCATCGCAGAACTTCCCAATCAAGTGCGCACGCAATTGGATGCTTCCCATGCGCTCGTCGAGCAGATCGGCGATATCTTCTACATCTATTCCGATGACGCGGAGCTGCTGCGGCGGACGATCGATTTGAGCTGCTGCAAGGAAGTGATCTACCGGCTGTCGACTCTGGAGGACGTGTTCCTGCATCTGACCGGACGCGTCTTGCTCGAATGAGATCAGGAGGAAATGGAGACTGGGATGGCGCTTAACCTGCCGATGCTCAAAGTGTCATATCGGGCCTACCGTGTGTGGCAACGCGATCGGGACATCTATCTGAACGCGTGGTCCACCGAGTTGTGGCCTCCCTTCATCGAGCCGATCTTGAGCATCGTCGCTCTCGGGATGGGGCTGGGCTATTACGTGACCGACGTCGATGGACTGTCGTTTATCCAGTTCATTGCGCCGGCGTTCGCTGCGACGGGTGCCATGTATGCCGCTGCGTTCGAATGCTCGTACGCGTCGTTCGTGCGCATGGTCTATCAGAAGACCTTCGACGCGATCATGGCGACGCCCTGCACCATCGAGGATGTCATCGGCGGCGAGATGCTCTGGGGAACGACGCGTGCGCTGCTGTCTGCGGTGGTCGTTCTCCTGGTCATTTCCATCTTCGGACTGATCCAGTCGTGGTGGGCGTTGGCGATACCGCTGGTCGCGATCTTGCAGGGGCTGATGTTCTCCTCCATGTCGATGGTCGTGACCTCGCTCGTGCCGACGTTCGGTGGGTTCAACTACTACATCACGCTGGGAATCACGCCCATGTTCCTGTTTTCCGGGGTGTTCTTCCCGCTCGAGCGGTTGCCCGAGAACATCCGCTGGCTGGCGTGGTTCTCTCCGTTGACACATGCGGTTCGCCCTATCCGTGCGCTCGCGCTGGGTGATGTTCACCTGGGTCTGCTCTGGGACCTGGTATGGATGGCTGTCGTCGCGCTGCTGCTGATCAACGTCTCCCTGACGCTGATGAGAAAACGATTGATCAAGTGACGGCGGTGGATGCCTGCTGGCATTCTCTCAGGATGATATCGGTGGAAAAGAACCGGCAATCTATTGCAGATTGCCGGTTTTGATGTAGTTGACGTGTTGTGTCTGGGGTGCCCGGCACGGTCACGGCAGCCAGGCGAGTTGCTCGTTCGTCCAGTCCGTGCCGGGGTTGCCGTTCAGATCGAACAGCTTGACAGGTTCTTCACCTGCTTGGGGGCGCATGGCCCACACCGCCCACGAACCGCCCCGGTTCGACAGGAACGCGATCCACTCTCCGTCGGGTGACCATACCGGCAGTCCATCTGCGGCGGGATCCGCTGTCAGCCGGGCGGGTGTGGGCGTCTGCCCGTCGAGTAGATAGATGTCCCAGTTGCCGTCTTTGTCGGCCATATAGGCGACGCGTCCCGCGTTCGCAGCCGGAGATGTGGCGTGGGTATCGTCGACGATGCGCCACGGGGTGACGCCGCCACTCACCTGCGCCGTGTACAGCCCGCACATCGTGCCGCGTTGCCACACATCGCATCCCTGGTACACGACGTGCTCGTTGTCCAGCCAGGCCGGATGGCGACCCAGCAGCGGGGTGATCTCGAAGTAGATGGGCAACCGGCGCGCGTCCTTCTGCGGGTATTCCTGCACGTCCAGCTCGCCGACCTGCTCGTTCACGAAGAGCAGTCGCGTTCCGTCCGGTGCCCACTTCGGACTGACGTCGTTGGCATACAGGCTGACTTCTTGCACGTCGGAGCCGTCCACGTGAAGCGTGAGCAGAGTCTCACGCGTTCCCGCGCCCGTCCCGTTCACCACGAGCAACCCATCACCTCTGGCATCCGGTTGGTGTATGTCTTGCCCGATCCACAAACGTGCGGCGCCGTCGGTTTCGCTCAGCCACAGGTCGTATTTGCCCGTCTCGTCCTGTGTCGCGAAGACGATCTGGCCGGCCGGCTGGACCGGAGCAGGGGCTTCGGGTGTTGGGCTGGGTGCCGGCGCTTGAACCGTGGCCTGCGGTACAGCCGGCCGGGGTGTGCTCGTGGTCTTGATCTCAGGTGTAGTCACGGCAGCCGTCGTGCTGTTTGCTTCGCGGGTCTCTGTACCCCGGCTCGGAGCCGGTGTGATCGTCACTGCCGGTGATGGCGCCGGCAGCGGAAGTGGCTTTTCATCGCGAATCTGGCTCAGCATGGCTAGCACTTCGGCTGCTGCGCTCTGATCCAGGTGAATGTGTGCGTCGGCAGGGATGCCCTGTTTCAGTATGTGGCTCGTATTGGGCAGATCGACTTTGACGGCGAAGGCCATGTTCACGCGTTCACGTTGAGTTTGGACGTTCTTGGGCGTGAACTCCGCCTCCGCAGCGATGTTCGACACGACTCCCGCGAATGCATGCCCGGGAACGGCGTCCACGTAAACATCGACAGCCTGTCCCAGCTTGACTTTGCCGATGTCGCTTTCTGGAACGTAGAGAGTCAATGTCACCTTGTCCAGATTGTCGATGGTCAGGAGCGTCCGTTCCGGCACAGCGATCTCTCCCGGTTCGATGGCCCTGAGCGAGACGATGCCGGAGGCTGGGCTATACAGCGCCAGCTTGTTTCGCTGCACCTGCAGCTCTTCCAGGACGGCTTGGCCCAGCGCGACCTGTGCCCTGGCAATCTCGATATCCTCTTGACGCGGACCGGCTTGCAGCAGCGCCAGCTCGCTTTCCATAATGGCGGCGGTCTGTTCGGCCATGTTCAGTTGCGCGCGTGCTGTGTTCACGTTCACCGTGAGACTGACCGGGTGTTCCCGAATCGCCTGTAGGTTCTCGAGCCGTTGTTGCATGCCTTGCTGTGCCGTCGTGGCGGAAGCGATGGCTGCCTGGGCCGCTTCGACCTGCCGGAGATAAACCTGATAGCGGGTTTTGTCCTCGTCGCTCGCCGAAAACTGGTAGCGGTCCCGGCCTGCTTCTGCCATTGCAAGCTGTGCCTGGGTGGCTTCGATCTGCTTGCCGGCGATCTCCGCCTGGGCGCGGGCCTCGTTGATCTGCGCATCCAGTTCCAACGGATTGTCGCGCATGTTGATGGCGTGCTGCAGAGCGCGGGCTGCACCGTCTCGCGCTGCCCGCGCCTTTTCCAGATTCGCCTGAGCGATGGCGATTTCTTCCGCGCGTACTGGGTTCAGCGTCGCTTCCAGATTGGCCTGCGCAGAACGTACGTTGGCCTGCGCTTCGGTGATCTGATCGTCGATCAGCGTGGTGTCCATCCGAACGAGGAGCTCACCGGCATCGACTTCGTCTCCTTCGTCTGCGAGCACTTCCAACACGCGACCTCCGAGTTCTGCAGTGATCCTGGTGTCGTCGGCCTCGATGATGCCCGACGCCCAGACAACCGCCTGCGCAGCGGCATGCGCATCCAGGTTCAGTTTAGCCATCACGGCCTTGCCGCTCAAGCCGAAGTAGGCACCGCCGGCAACGATTGCGATGACTAATAGTATGGAAAGGAATCGTTTCGCGCTCATGATCTTACCTCCTCCGATGAGCTCACAGCCAGCCCGATCGACAGCACGGCATCGGCGGGCATTCCGGCCTTCAGTGTGTGGTCCGGGTTCGGCAGAGCGATCTTCACGGCGAAGACCATGTTCACGCGTTCCTTGACCGTCTGCACGTTCTTCGGTGTGAATTCAGCCTTGGGCGAAATGTAAGACACTTGTCCGGCAAATTTTCGCTCCGGGAAGGAGTCAACTGTGACTTCGACAGGCTGACCGACGAATATCCCGCTGATTTCGTCCTCTGGGACGAAGATGGTCAGGGAAACCTCGTTCAGATTTGCGAGCGTCAACAGGCTGGCGTTGGGTTTGGCCAATTCGCCCGGGTTGACCGTCCGTTCGGTCACTCGTCCGCTGATAGGTGCCGTTAGTACGGTCTTTTCGATCTGGTTATTGACTTTCTCGACTGCGGCGCGTGCCTGATCGACCCGCGCTCGTGCCGCGGCGATCTGTTCAGCCGTGGCGCCGGCACGGACGAGCTCCAGGCGGGCGCGTGCGGCTTCCGTATCGCGCTGTGCGGCACGATAGCCGGACTCGGCCCGGTCGACCTGGGCGGAGAGCGCCTGCGGGTCGTCCCGCAGGGCGATCAGATCGTTCGCATATTGCTCGGCCTGCGCCTGTTCGAGCCCAGCGGTGTCCAGTCTGATCCAGGATTGCCACCAGGAATTCGTGTTCTGGTTCCACTGGTTGTTGGCCTGGTCGATGTCGCCGGAGCTGAACGAGATATGTCCGGAGACCCGGTAGCCATTAGGCAACGTCTTGCCGTAATCCACACCGTCGTGCAGGATGCCCGCCAACCTTCCGCTGGCGTCCATCGAGAGCTCCGCCGCGTCCTTGCTAGCGGCCGCGCCGGCCAACTGGTAGCGGGCGGCTTCCGCCTGAGTCTGCGCCAGGTCGATCTGCAGGTTCAGCTCCTGAGGGTTGTCACGCAACACAATCGCGTCTTGCCAGGTGACGTATGCGGCGTTCTCTGCCGCTTCGGCCTGGCTGACCTGCGTTTCTATTCTGGCGATTTCCTCCGGGCGAGCGCCTGCTTCCACCTTGGACAAAGTCGCTGCGGCGAGCTGGAGCTCGGCCTGGGAGCGCCTCAGTTGAGCGCGCAGCAGGCTATCGTCGAGATAGACCAGTGGTGTCCCCTGTTCGACAGAATCGCCCTCCGCGACGGCAATGGAGGTGATGCGCCCGCTCTGTTCGGGGGCGACTGATACGGTGGCCGCTTCGATATAGCCTGACGCTGCGATGGTGTTTTGTTGTCGTGCAACCGGCAAACCGAGCTGCCCGGCAGCTTGCGACAGGACCTTCCGCAGTGGTTCCTGGCTCACCCAAGTAGTTGCCTGCCGGCTCAGACTGTCCTGGATCGATATAACATCGGATTCGTAGTTGGCCCAGACATACAGGCCCACCAACGGAATCGCTATGATGAGCAAAATAAGGATGATTTTTCTGTACATCGTTACCCCTCGCTTGTTGGATCGGATGCCTTTCTGGCCCGGTTGTGCTTGACCGTCGAGATGAACACGTCTTCCAACGACGGTTCGACAATATCCATTTTCTGTGTTTCGATGCCTGCTGCCTGCAGGTCCCTGGCAATCGCCAGCCGCCGTTCCGCAATCCCTTCGGCGACAACGTGAATCTGCGCCCCGTACAGCCCGACTTCCTCGAAACCGTGCATTTCCTGCAATCGCTCGAGAGCGTTGTCGGGCCGATCACACTCGATTTCGAGGACTTCACCGCGCATCTCGTTGTGCTTGATCTCAGCGGGTGTGCCCTGCGCGACCAGTTTACTGTTCAAGATGAAGGCGACCTTATGGCAGTGCTCGGCTTCGTCCATGTAGTGTGTCGTCACGAAGATAGTAGTCCCTCCATCGGCAAGCAGGTATAGCAGGTCCCAGAACTCACGGCGTGATACCGGGTCGACGCCGGCAGTGGGTTCATCCAGGAACAGCAGTTGAGGCTCGTGAATGATGGCTGCGCCGAGTGCAAGCCGTTGCTTCCAGCCTCCTGCCAGGTTGTGCGTGATCTCGTGCTCGCGACCCTGTAGCCCGGCCATTTCGACGATCGTTTGCTTGCGGGCCGCGAGCCTTTCCCCCTTGACGCCGTACAGGTGCCCGTAGAAGTCCAGGTTCTCGCTGACGGTGAGGTCCTGATACAGGGTGAACTTCTGTGACATGTAGCCAACCTTCCTCTTGAGCTGGTCGGTTTCGTAGATGTCGTGTCCCAGTACCCAGCCTCTGCCGCTGGTGGGGCGCAACAGTCCCAACAGCATGCGGATGGTTGTCGTTTTCCCTGAACCGTTCGGGCCCAGGAATCCGAAGATCGTACCTTTTTCCACCTGGAAATCGATGTGATCGACCGCGACGAAATTACCGAACTGCTTGGTCAGTCCCTCGGCGATCACGGAATAAGCGGTGAGCTCGGGCACGGATGGCAGAGCGGCTGCGTTCGCTGCAGTGTTCATGAGCGGACCTCCTCGCGAACGGCGGGCCGGGATACCAACGAGATGAAGGCGTCCTCCATGCGCGGGGCGATCCGCCGGATGTGGCTCACCCCAATGCCTTGCTCGTTGAGCGCCGTTTCGATGGCGGTGGTCTGTGCCTGCGCATCCTGCACGAACACGTGCAGCAGCTTGCCGTAGGTTTGGACCTCGAGGACGTATGGCAGGCCAGCCACAACCTTCCGTGCCCGCCGCAGATCCGTCGGCAACATCTCGAGCAGTTGGCCTCCGACCTGCTCCTTGATGTGGGCAGGCGTGTCGCAGACTGCTAATCTCCCGTTATCCAACAACGCGACGCGCGAACACCGTTCAGCCTCGTCCATGTAGGGGGTGCTTACCAAGACTGTGACCCCGCGCAGGTGCAGACGTGTCAAAATCGCCCAGAATTCGCGCCGTGAAACCGGATCGACACCCGTGCTGGGCTCATCCAGGAAGATGACATCCGGGTCGTGGATCAGCGAGCAGGCCAACCCAAGTTTTTTTGCATCCCGCCTGACAGAAACCTGGCGCGGCGGTCGCGAAAGGCGGACAGGCCGGCGAACCCGAGCAACCGGTCAATGCGCCGGTCCCGCTCGGTACCGTGCACCTGGTACACCGCGGCGAAGAAGGCCAGATTCTCGACCACGGACAGGTCGCCGTACAGAGCGAATCCCTGCGCCATATATCAATGTGATTCTTGATGGCGTCTCCCTGCCGCACCGTGTCGTATCCACCTACGGTGGCGCCCCCTGCGGTCGGAACCATGATCGCCGCCAGCATCCGCAATGTTGTCGTCTTCCCGGCGCCATCCGGACCGACCAACCCGAAGATTTCCCCCTTGGTGATGGACAGATTCAGATGATCGACGGCACGGAGATCGCCGAAATCCTTGGTGAGATTTTCTGTTTCGATGACAATTTCGCCGGCGTTACTCACGTCGCCTTACCGCCTTTCGCGCGTACTAATCCAGAGTTTTCTTGAACCGTTTGCTGGCCAGTGTGAGGATGACGATGCCAAAGGTCGCAATCATAGCTGCCTGGGGTAAGAGAATGTCCAGGCCGATCCCCTTTAGAATGATTCCGCGCACGATGATTAAGTAATAGCGCAGGGGAACGAGATAACTGATTGCCTGCAATACCTGTGGCATCGCCTCCAGCGGAAAGAAAAACCCCGACAGGAAGATAGATGGCAGCATCAGGAACATCGCCCACATCATCGCTTCTTGTTGGGTCTGGGCGACGCTCGAGATAAACAGCCCCAGACCCAGAGAAGTGATCAGAAAAAGTCCGGACAAACCCAGTAGCAATCCCACGTTGCCATGGATGGGTAACTTGAACCAGAGCACACCGATCAGTAGCACTTCGAGCACGTTGAAAGACGCCACAACCGTGTATGGGATCACTTTGCCAAGGATCAGCTCGAGCGGTCGGATCGGCGTGACGATGATCTGCTCGATGGTA
>CAZPTF010000182.1:0-8334 GCA_964589015.1 uncultured Anaerolineae bacterium | reverse complement strand
CAGTTACCCACTCCTGCAAATGCGACACGAATCCTTTTCGACATGGTGTTCCTCCTAGTGTTGAATTGTTGAAAATATAGTGTTCGTAGCGAAGGCAAGCAGATCGCCTTCGATCACACTCACAACAAGCTGGGCTGGCGCAACCCGGCTATTTGATAATACCGATCTTGTCACGCTCCAAAGAAATGAACACAGCCCCGATCAAAACCAACCCCTTGATTACCATTTGCATTTCCGAAGAAACACCCATGATGACCAAACCATTGCCCAACATCGCGATGATCAACGAACCCAGGACGGTGTTGTAGATATTGCCGATCCCGCCGGTCAGCGGGGTGCCGCCTACAACGACCGCCGCGATGGCATCCAACTCGAACGACTGGCCCGCAGTAGGCGTCGCGGCACCGACACGTGAGGCCAAAACCACACCGCCCAGACCGGCTGTTATTCCGCACAACATGAACACAAGCAGTTTGATCCGATTGACAGGCACACCGGTCAGGACAGCGACGCGCTCGTCGCCTCCTATGCCCTGCACATAGCGCCCAAAAGGCGTGAAGTTGTAGAGCACGAAACAGACGGCGAATACCAGCGCGACGATGTAGATGATATTGGGAAATGTACCAATCTCGGAGGCTGGCCCTTCGACGATGATCACCGCGCCATGTGAGTACATGATAGTTAATCCACGCGCAATCGTCAGCATGCCCAACGTTACAATGAAAGAGGGGATGCGCAACCGCGTAAAGACCAGCCCGTTGAAGGTTCCCGCTGCGAGTCCAACGGTCATTCCAACTAATACGCCGGGAACCAGGCCATAGTCTCTCACCACACCCATCGCGACCATGCCCGCAAGAGCCAACACCGAACCTACTGACAGGTCGATGCCGCCAGACACAATCACAAATGTGAGGCCAAATCCGACTATCGAAACCACTGCTGACTGGTTGAGAATCACTTTGATGTTACGCAGTGTGGCGAATCGCGTCGGTTCCATCAAGGAGAATGCGACGGCGAGCAGGATCAAGGCCAGGAACGGCACCATCATGCGGAATCGCTGATACCAATACATCGTCGAGGGTGATGCCGATTCGACAAGTGGCGATTCCATCTTCTTTGTTTCCCTTTCGACCAACTTGTGCGCTTCACTCATGGGGTATACCTCAGATCATGTATTGAATGACTTCTTCTTCTGTCGGCTGGTGCGAACGATCAAAGGTGGCCGAGATTTGCCCTTTGCGAATGATGTGAATCCGATCGCTCATGCCCAACAATTCGGGTAGCTCTTCCGATATCATCAAGATTGCCAGCCCCTGCTGTTTCAGGCTCATCATGAGATGGTAGATTTCCGCCTTGGCTCCAACGTCGACCCCGCGTGTCGGGTTGTTCAGAATCAACACCTTTGAGTTTGCGGCAAGCCATTTGGACAATACGACCTTTTGTCTATTTCCACCGCTCAGGTTGCGACAGAATGTCGCAGTGCTCGGCGCCTTGATACGGAGCGCTTCGCGAAAATCGTTGGCGACCTGAGCCTCTTTCGCCAGGTTGAGGAAAATTCGTTCCGCCAGGTCGCGGATGATGGGCAGTGCTATGTTGCGACGAATGGAATCGGTCAGAATAAGTCCCTCCTCGTCTCTGTCCTTCGGCACATATCCGATGCGCAGTTTCACCGCATCTTCCGGTGTGGAGATCTTCGCCGCCTCTCCGTTCAAACGAACCTCTCCACCATGCAACTTCGCGTCTGCGAAGATCGCCTGGCCGATTTCCTGCGCCCCTGCTCCAACCAAACCCCCGAGGCCAAGTATCTCTCCTTCGTACAGATCGAAGGAAATGTCCTTCAATTTGCCCTGAACCGAAAGATTCTTGACGCTCAGGACTACTTGGGCGCCGTGGGAAGATTCGCGATCTGTCCGGAAATAGCCGGATCTGAGCTCTCTCCCCACCATCAACGTCGAAAGCTCATCAACGCTCGTTTCCTCTACTGGTAAGGTGGCGACGAGCTTGCCATCTTTCATCACAACCACCCGGTCACAGACGCGGAGAATCTCCTCCAGGTGGTGGGTGATATATATGACGGTCACTTTGTTTCGTTCCTTGAGCCGGCGAATATTGTTGAACAGGATTTCCTGACCAGCCAGAGACAAGGCGGCAGCCGTCTCATCAATGATCAGTATCTTGGGTGGCTGATAGGTAGCCTTTGCCAACTCAACCAGCTTACGCCGCTCGTAATCCAGGCTCTGGACTACGGTATTAGCGGCGATATCCAAACCGAACGTTCGGAGAATGCTCTCAGCGAACGCGTTTCGCCTGGAGAGCGACATCAACCCGAATTTGTTCGTGTAGGATGATTCCTGTCCAAGAAAGATGTTATCGGCCACTGTCAAGGTGGGGAGCAAGGCTGGCTCCTGCATAACGATGGCTATGCCCTCTCTGCGCGCCTCGACAGCATTTTCGGCCGCGTACTGCTGTCCGTCGAGCCAGATTTCTCCGGACGTACGTTTGTAGATACCGGCGATGATCTGTACCAGAGTTGACTTGCCAGCCCCGTTTTCACCGACCAGGCCCACAACTTCTCCCGGATACAAATCCAACTGTTCATCCGGTTGCCAATCGAGCGCAAGTACACCAGGGAACTGCTTGCGCATGCCAATCAATCTCAGCATCGGTTCGGTCATGATTCCCTTGTCCTTCGAGGAGGTGGGCGCCGCCCGGCGCCCACCTCCTTCACTTGCGAGACGGCTCTGTCATCTACTGCGTTGCTTCTTCCGAAAGGCTGATTTCGAAGTAGGTTTTGGCATCCGGGTTGTGGAAGCGTGACATGGATTTGATGTCATATTGGGGTGGGTTCGTGATGTACATTTCCTCGAACTTGTCCACCGTCTCGGGTGTCACACCCATCAGGTCCAGGCGTACGACACGTTCTGTCGGCTCGACACCGTTGATCCAGTCGTACAGCATGAGCAGGCCAAAACCGCCCTGCAGCCAGTGGCCGCCCGTTGAATAGGCATACTTGCCTTCCTTCAAAGCTTTGACGGCGTCCGGGTTCAGGTCCATGCCTCCCACCTTGACCTTGTCGAGAACGCCTTCTTCTTCCAGAGCCTGAATGGTGCCCATTGCTGTGTCATCGTTGAGGTGCCAGGCGCCGTTGAAGCCGGGTCCGGGGAAGCGCGACAGGTAGTTTTCCGTCACTGCCATACCCTTGTCTCTGGTTTCGCCGACCCATTCTTCGGCCAACAATTCGATACCTTTCTCTTCGACGCACTGGCGCATGCCTTCGGAACGGCCTTCATGGACCGACGCGCCGTGGAAGCCACTGACTGCGACCAACTTATCTGCGCCGGCATCCACCAATGCCGAGCAGATGTCGTAACCGGCTTTCACGTCGTTCGGGCCGATGAATGCCACATACTGCGTGTAGGCAGGGTCGCCCGGTTCTACCCCTGGCCAACGGTCTGGGATCACGATCGGAATTCCGGCGTCCTCTGCCATTTTGAGCAGTTTGGGTCCCACTTCGGCGGTCTGCGGCACGACTACCAGACCGTCCACGCCAGATGTAATCAAGCTTTCGAGGTCGGAGATCTGTTTGTCCTCGCGGTTTTGGACGTCGACAATTTTCAGCTCGATGCCCAATTCCGCCGCGACTTGCTCCATGAAACCGATGTAATTGACCCAGAACGGGTTCGCCAATGTAGGCACTTCCACACCGACCGTGAGCCCCGTTTTCGCTTCTTGTGCTCCGGTTGCCGGAACGACAAGGCTCACAATCACCAGCAAAGACACGATCAACATCAGACTAACGCGCTTCTTCATCGCTTTCCTCCCGAATTGATACGGTTCACTGGATCTCAACACGCAAGCAACTTGTATACAATGTGGCTTTACCAATTCGCTCCTGTCTCAGAGCGAAATTCCCCCCCCATGCTTAATCGCATCACCTCCTATCCATCTGAACAAAACGACGTTTGCACTGGTTCAAGCATGTATTGGTCGATTGCCTGCAATAAACCCAGTCGAAACGGTATGGCATAGAGATCAGCATCAATGCGCAAGAGCATCATGGACTTCTTGGGTCGACTCTCGGACCATGAGTTCACAGGGCATAACCACATGCACAGGATCGCTTTCCGGTCCCCGTTCGTACATCCGTTCAACCAGCAACTCAAACGCCTGGCGGGCCAGCGCAGGGATGTCACACCTGACCGCTGTAATAGAGGGCGACAGAAGTTCGTAATACGCAGGATCATCAAAAACGCAGAGGGATACGTCGTTTGGAATAGACAGTCCCCTGCGCTTTAGAGCGGCCATCACCTTGAACGCAAGCATATTCGTCGCTGCGAAAACCGCTGATACCTGTGTGGAACTGTCCCAGAAATCGCCAACCAACTCGAGAGTATCCTCGCCCTTATAGTTGCTTTCACAAATCAATGACGTATCAACTGGGATACCTGCTTCGTGCAGCGCCTTCTCGTAACCCTGGCGGCGTTCCTGCCCGGGCGTGAGTGCGGTTGGTGCTCCGACCAACGCGATGCGCCGGTGCCCCAGTTTGATCAAGTGTGTGACCGCTTCGTAGGCGCCGTGCACATTGTCCATCACGACGCTGTCGGTTTGCAGTCCTTCTAGCTTGCGGTCGACCTGCACAACAGGCCAACCGTCCTCTATCATTTGAGAGATGTAAGCAACATTGCCACCCGTTGGAACGAGGATTATTCCATCCACGCGTTTGCTTTGAAGAACACGCAGATAGGTGAGCTCTTGCCCACGGTCCTCATCGCTATTACACTGAATGACCGTGTAACCGGACCGGCGCGCCTCTTCCTCGACGCCTCTGGCGACCATGGCGTGAAACGGGTTGACGATGTCCGTAACGATCAGGCCGATCGTGAGTGTTCTGCTTGTCCTCAAGCTTCTTGCTACTTCGCTGGGGAAATAGCCCAACTCCTCAACCGCCTCCAGAACTCTGGCCTTCGTTTCCGCAGATACGCCGCGTGGTCCATCGTTGAGCACATAAGACACCGTTGCAACGGACACTCCGGCACGCCTGGCCACATCGACACGTGTAACGTTTCTATTCGTGGATTTCATGGGCTTATCTCGCTAGTGTGTGGTGTGAGGTGATCTCACGCGTATTATCTACTCGTGTTGTCTACTCGTGTTGTCTACTCGTGTCACTAGAATATCACAAAAAGGAAGTGTTGTCAATCCCCAAATTTGGGAGATTTTGCATCCACTTATAAAAAGCCAATGAGTGCGGGCAGGTCATTTGGCGGCGTGGCAGCACTGGTATGGGCTGTTCCTGATCTGGCTCGATGAAAGGCCGGACATGCTGTGGAGCGCCACCGATGCAACACGAGTGGGGTGCGGCGTACGCAGCATCCGACGGCGTTCGCGTTATACGATCGTGGCGCAGTAGAGCAGGCGGTTTGGGTGTGGTTATGCCGGAAAGCGTGTCACAAATGCCCCATCCGGGTACTATACACCTCCCAATTTTGTGTGTATACTGATTGAAAAGAGGCCGAGACGAAGAAGTCGATTCTACGTCTCGGCCAATCATTTTACGCGAATGGGGGAGGAACAGATGGAATCAGTAAATTCTGGCGACACCGCATGGCTTCTCACATCCAGTGTATTGGTGTTGATGATGACACCGGCTCTGGCGTTCTTCTACGGGGGTATGGTCCGGCGCAAGAACGTCATCTCGACCCTGAACCTGAGCTTCATCGTGATGGCGCTGATCAGCCTGCAGTGGGTCATCTGCGGCTACAGCCTGGCGTTTGGGGAGACGGTCAACGGGATTATCGGTAACCTGAAGTACCTCGGTCTGGCTGGAGTTGGCGCGATCCCGAATCCGGACTACGCCGCGACTGTGCCTCACCTCGCATTCTCCGCCTATCAGATGATGTTCGCGATCATCACGCCGGCGCTGATCACCGGTGCCTTCGTCGAGCGCATCCGCTATCGGACGTTCCTGCTCTTCACCGTGCTGTGGGCCATCGTGGTTTACGACCCGGTGGCGCACTGGGTGTGGGGCGTCGGTGGGGTTCTGCGCGGGCTCGGCGCGCTGGACTTCGCTGGCGGTACCGTAGTTCACATCACCGCCGGCTTCGCGGCGCTGGCGATGGCACAGGTCATCGGGCAACGCAAGGGTTTCGGCAAGGCGATGTTCGAGCCGCACAACATCCCGTTCAGCTTGCTCGGAGCGGGTCTGTTGTGGGTCGGGTGGTTCGGGTTCAACGGCGGGAGCGAACTCGCCGCAGACGGCCTGGCAGTGACGGCGCTGGTCAACACGAACACGGCGGCGGCTGCAGCGGCGCTCGTGTGGATGCTGTTGAGCTGGCGCGACAGCAAGCCGAGCATCCTGGGGATCATCACCGGCGCGGTGGTGGGGTGCGTGGCGATCACTCCGGCGGCGGGGTTCGTCACGCCGATGGCGGCCATCATTATCGGCGCAGTGTCGGCGCCGATCAGCTACTACGCGATCAAGCTGCGCCACCGCTCGAGCCTCGACGAGTCACTCGATGTCTGGGCCTGTCACGGCATGGGTGGTACGTGGGGAGCGTTGGCGACGGGCCTGTTCGCCACGACGACGATCAACGCGGCGGGCGCAGACGGCCTGTTCTACGGGAATCCGCAGCAGTTCCTCGTGCAGGCGGTGGCGGTGGTCGGCGTGGCGGCGTTCGCGTTCGTTGTGACCTACGTGCTCGCGGGGGTGCTGAATGCGCTGTTTGGGCTGAGAGTCTCCGAGCGCGAAGAGGAAGTTGGACTGGATATCAGCGAACACGCCGAGCGGGCGTATGCGTGAGCCGGGTCAGAGAATTGCGTGTGGTTGAAGGAGGCGAAAGGTGAAGAAGATCGAGGCGATCATTCGCGAAGACAAGCTCGTCGATGTGAAAGATGCGCTGTTGCAAGTAGGCATTCTGGGAATGAACGTGTTCGAGGTGCGCGGGCATGGAAGACAGGGCGGTATCATGCTCACCGGGCGAACCGGCCCATACGTGGTCGATATGTTGCCCCGCGTGCAGTTGAACATCGTGTTGAGCGATCATAACCTGGACCGGACGATCGCGGTGATCTGCCAGGCTGCGGCAACGGGAAACATCGGCGATGGGATCATCTTTGTCTATCCGGTGGAGGATGTGGTGCGCATTCGTACCGGAGAGCGCGGGCGTGATGCGCTGATGTATCCGGGCGACATCGACTTTCGGGCCAGTGAGGTCGCCAGTTAGTGTCGAGAACCGCGCATCTCGCTGCACGAAGTGCGCAATTGACCGTCCAAGGGCAACGTGAGTGACGGATCTGCCAATCTAAGAACGGTTTGGATATGGACGTATGACAGGTACTGCTGCGAACCTCCATCATGGCAGGGGATCTCGCAGCAGACCTGTTGTTGTCTGTTGTGGGCCGTGTTGTTCTCTGTGCAGTTTTGACAGCCCTGTTGAAGTGTGATAGCATGCAAATCTTGAAACCCTGGAGTGTCAACGTATCTCTCAGAAGTCCTTCTTGTGAGTAAGACCATTCTCTTAATGCAATGCAATATTCGATATGCGGGAGTTTTCGCCCATGCAGAGCGAGCGATTCTTGTTGGAGGTCGAGGCTCACCCAATCCTTCCGTGGATTGCTGGCCGTGGACCGGTATGCGCTGGAGTTGTCGTCCGGAGAAATCCTCGGTATCATCAGCCTCAACGGTGGCGGAAAAACCACTGTTTTCAACCTGATTACCGGATACATACATCCCCCCACGGCAAGATAAGGTTCGATGGCTATGACATCACGTGGCTGTCGCCTGCCCTGCCCGCGCTACGTGGACATCGTGTGCTATTCGTGGACGGCTGGGGCTCACGCCCACTCGCACGGCTATGCGTGGATCGCGCTGCGTCCACGCATTTGGGACAGCCTCTACGGAGTCATTGAGGGTGGTGCGGAACACGTTGACCCGCACGGTATCACCGGGTCGAGCCGGCGGCTTCTGCGGCTCTCCCCAGTCCATGCATACGGCGAGGGGAGATCGCCGGGCGCGGTGGTAGTGTGGCGATGGGAATGCGACAGAATGTGATGTACACAAGGAGAAACGAGATATGACCAGGGACCCGTTGGAGATTCAACACTGGAACGCAGCGGATTTCCAGGAGCGCCCGTTCGATAAGGTCATCCTGCCATTGGGCTCACTGGAAAGCCACGGTGCACATCTGCCGTTTGGCACAGATGCGCTCACCGCGCATCTGCTCGCGCTGGAAATCGCCAGGCGCGTTGCGGGTTTCGCGGTCTTGCCGCCGGTCAATTACGGGGTGAGCGAACACTACAAGCAGTTCTCTTTTACGGTATCGCTGCAATTCGAGA
>CAZPTF010000181.1:0-8363 GCA_964589015.1 uncultured Anaerolineae bacterium | reverse complement strand
GTCCCGTCGCAGCCGCTGCCCGTCACCACGTGGTGGGCGTTCTCACCGTTGTTGGCGAAGTCCGGCCCGTCGTCGCCGTTCAGGTCGCCGGAGAGAATGGTCTGCTCAAACAGACCGACACGGTCTTCACGAACGTGCTCCCAGCCGTCAAAGCCACCATAGACACCCACGCAATTGCGCAGCTGGAACGTGGCCAGGCGATCTCCCATGCCGCGATCAGGCTTATAGACGCCGGTTGCCACCCAAATTTCGCAGCCGCCGGTTGCACAGCACCCCATGGCGTCTACGGCGTCAAGTGCATCCTGGAGATCGTTGTATGCATCGTCCCAACATTCGCCATTGTTCGCGCCTGTGGCGCCTGCGTCCACAAGAATCACGTTCTCCGGCGGTGCCCAACATACATCGAGGACCTCGTCACAGCAGGGTGTCGGCTCCGCGCACGGATAGGTGCCCGGCCGGCAGTCATTGATCAGGTCGCACCACTCGGCGCCGTCGCAGAATACGCCGTTGTCGCAGTAGGCGTCATTCGGTATGTGATCACACGTGTCGGTCACTTCATTGCACGTGTCGTTCGTACATCCAACACCATCGTCGCAGTCGGGCGAAACCCCGGGCTGGCAGTCGAGAGTCGCGTGACACCACTCGGCGCCGTCGCACCACTGGCCATTGTCGCAGTGCATGTCGTTCGGTATGTGATCACACGTGTCGGTCACTTCATTGCACGTGTCGTCCGTACATCCAACACCATCGTCGCAGTCGGGCGAAACCCCGGGCTGGCAGTCGAGAGTCGCGTGACACCACTCGGCGCCGTCGCACCACTGGCCATTGTCGCAGTGCATGTCGTTCGGTATGTGATCACACGTGTCGGTCACTTCATTGCACGTGTCGTCCGTACATCCAACCCCGTCGTCGCAGTCGGGCGAAACCCCGGGCTGGCAGTCGAGAGTCGCGTGACACCACTCGGCGCCGTCGCACCACTGGCCATTGTCGCAGTGCATGTCGTTCGGTATGTGATCACACGTGTCGGTCACTTCATTGCACGTGTCGTCCGTACATCCAACCCCATCGTCGCAGTCGGGCGGAACCCCGGGCTGGCAGTCGTTGAGGACGTCGCACCACTCGGCACCGTCGCACCACTGGCCATTGTCACACCATTCGTCCTTCGGTATGAACACGCATTCGTTGGCGATGCACTTATCCTCCGTGCAAACCACCCCGTCGTCGCAATCCGAATCCTGTGTACAACCGACCAGATTGATGTCAAAATACGTCGCGCCGTAGATCCCCCAGGAATACGAGCTACTCATGGCACGAAACCGCTCCCACCGCACGCCCGTCGACCACGTGTCGAAGCAGGCGTATTCCTGATAGCCGTTAGTGTCACGGTAGCCGATGGCCGTCACAAAGTGGTCCGTTTCACCGTCGCCGTTGGAATCCACCAGGAAGACCATGGGGCGATCATTGTCGATCTCAGTGCGAAAGTTGCTCCACGTGAACGTGCCCCAGGCCTGGTTCCAGGATGCTCCCGTGTAGGTGGCACCGTAGGCATCGCTCGCGTACACGTTCGTGTAACCTTCCAACGAGTTGTCAACATCGCTGAAGTACGACCATCCGTAGTAGAGGTTTCGCGAGGACCAAGACGTGCTCATGAAGTCGGCCAGGCAGTTGTGCGGTGAGTGAGCGCCGCCCAACGTCGATTTGTCCGGCGAAATCGGATTGGGCCACGCGTCGATCGGCAACGAGTAGTCATTGTAGTGTTCAGTACTCGCAATCGCCTGGTTCACGGCCGACGTTTGCGAGGATGCGTTGCCGGGTATCAACAGGGGGAAACCCTGGCCGTCCCAATATCCGATGACCATACCCGCCGCCGTGGGACCGCACCCGTGCTGCCACAAGTAGGCAGGCACGCCCGAGATGACTCTTTGAGCCCGATCCGATCTCGCTTGATCGTACGGCTCGTAGCCCTGCGTCGGTGGCGGGCCGGTGGGCGTGTACCGGCTATGGGCGTCTTCAGTCGCTTGACCGGAAGCGCCGACCGGCAGAAGCCCAACCAGAAGAAACATTGAAAGAGCAAACCTCATTTCACACCTCCTCATTGACTCAAGCCGTTCACAGTATTCCGCTATGGTTGATTCACGCGACCCCGCGGTGGATATTCAACGCCCATCACCAAGACAGACGGCCAGGGGCAAGTCCTTGTCCCATCGGAACCTTCCAACGTCGCGCGGCAAGGCACTGGCCCTGCCGCGCGACGCGGAGGCAACTCCTCGAAACCCGTTACGCTCTCCGCCTTACGGGCGAAACGCCCGCTGGAACCACGCAAAATCCTGCAGGTCGATGAACGTGTCCTGGTTCACGTCACAACGCGCACAATCCCCGGACACCACGGCCAGTCGACCGCTGAAGCAGCCTTCGAAGACCCCGAAGTCGTCCAGGTCCACGTCCCCGTCCCCATCGAAATCACCGGCCAGCAGGCCTGAACCCTGAAGCTCGTACGCGCCCATATCCACCGTCAGGATCCCGTCCAGGTTCCCGTCCACGATCCGCGGACTGCCGTCCAGGTCGGTCGTGATGCCGGCCGGCACCAGCGGGTCCGAACCCGCATCCACGCACGGGGAACCCAACGTCAGACGGAAGTTTCCGGATCCGGCATCCACGAACAGCGGATCCGCGTCGAGGTTCCCCTCACCCGGCCAGCCGCCGTAGACGTCGCTGTAAACGATCGTCACCGTCGAGCCATCGGCGTTCCAGATCCCGTCCGCACCGTCCCAGACGATGCTGTTGGCGACGTACACGTTGCTCGGGCCCTGCGCCGCCTCCGTACCCCGCGGCGTCGACTCTTCCTTCGACCCGCAGTCCAGAACCAGCCCACGCCCCGCGTGCACCGTCTTGCCCAGGTTGTCCCGCCAGAACTCGCCCGTCCGGGCCTCTCCCGCCGCCTCACCCTTGGCAAACGAGTCAAACGCCAGGGCCGCCCCGTTCGCCGCGGCGTTGTTCGACAGCGTGCAGCCGATCATCTTGGCCTGGCTGCCGTTGAAGCAGTACATCACTCCGCCGGCACCGCCCGCCAGCTCGTTCGTAAACTCGCAGTTGTAGAACCTCGGGCTGCTCCAGTGCAGGTTGCACACCGACCCGCCGTCGTAGTTCGCCGCGTTCCCCCGGAACCGTGAGTGGAGAACCGTTGGACGGCTGTAGTTCACACAGTACAGGGCACCACCGTCCCAGCAGCGGGCCAGGTTGTTTTCGAACAGGCAGTTCGTCACCGCCGGACTGCTTCGGTTCAGGTTCGAGATCGCTCCGCCCTGGCCGGCCAGGTTGTTCACGAACGCGCAGGCCGTCACGCTCGGGCTGCTGAAGTCCCGGTTGTGCATGCCTGCTCCGTCGTAGGCCACGTTCGCCTCGAACCGGCAGTTCGCCACCGTGGGACTGCCGCTGACGTTGAACATGCCGCCCCCGCAGTTCCGCGGGTAGTTGCGGTTGGCATTGCCGCCCGTGAGGGTGAACCCGTCCAGAATGGCCGTCCCGTCGCAGCCGCTGCCCGTCACCACGTGGTGGGCGTTCTCACCGTTGTTGGTGAAGTCCGGCCCGTCGTCGCCGTTCAGGTCGCCGGTGAGAATGGTCACGTTGGCCTGGATGTCCCGCTGGTCCCGGTTGGACTCCCAGCCGGCAAAGCCACCGTAGACGCCCACGCCGTTGAGCAACTGGAACGTCTGGTCCCGGCTGCCATCCGCCTCCGCCGGCGCGTACGCCCCCGCAGCCACCCAAATCTCGGTCAGCGAATGATTGACGCTGACGTATGCCAAAGCATCCTGAAGATCCTTAAATGCATCGATCCAACTTGATCCGTTTTGACTACCCGTTGCCTCGACGTTAACGACCACAACGCCGTCCGGAAGCCCTGCGATAGTCAAGCTGATTTGCCTCGTTCCGCCGTCGAGGGACTCCACCACGATTGCTCCAACATAAGGGCCCGCGAAATCGGGCGGCATCGTGATCGCAGCCGTTACGACTTCTGCTGCTCCCGGAGCAACGTCAAAGTAATTCTCGCCGAATGTTACTGCTGTGCCTGGGATAGTATTCTCGGGTCCGACGAGATCTGTAGCGTAGATCCCGACCGAGTGGAGCGTTTCGTGCCCGCCCGCCTCCCGCACAGTGAACGTCGCCTCGGCAACCGTGTTGGGCGAGCCGTAGACAGTCAATGTGCCGGGTTCGACGTCCAGGACAGGGAGGCAGCTGAGCGCTTCGTATATCAACGTCAAGGCCCCCTCCATCGCGCTGACCGTAACGTGCGTGCCCAAGTGCTGCCCGATCGTGACCTCGCCCACGAAAACGTGTGTTGTAACGACTTGATCATCCTGCGACCCTTCGACGGTGAGTTCAAAGGGACCATTACTTGTACCAATGATTTCAATGCGATAACTGCCGCTGACGAGTTGTGGCAGATACACCATTTGACGCGCGCTTTCTGGGATGGGGTACACGAAGGGGAGTTCCTCCCCGTCCTCCCCCAGAAGACGGAACGCTGCGCCGGGGATAGCTGAATCTACAGTCATCGTTGCATAGTTGACACCGACGTGGCGTCCTTGAGGATCGTATACGTGAACGTCCGCATGCGATGCCAGAACTACAGACATGCTTAGGTCAGCGCCGGGCGGAAGTGTCCGTGTCTGCAACGCCATGATCGCCCAGCACGTGCTCATTTCTTCACCCATCATACCGGTGTCAGGCCACTGTCCACCACTCAATCGCTCGTCGATCAGGCAGGCCGCGAGCTCAGCAAACCAGTTCTTCCCAGCAAGAGTGGTTTTGTGACTCATGACCAGCGCTTTGGCCAGAGTGAGTTTGTAGTAATACTCCGACCAATATCCCCAGCCGTCCGGATTGGTGAGACTGTATCGGTCAGCCAACCACTGAATTCCATCAGCCACGCGGGGGTCGCTCGCTGAAACGCCACACAAGGAGTAGCTCCAGACGGATGCGGCCGTCATTGTATGAATAGAGGCGTCACCTGGTGTGTATCCGCTCCCACCATCGGCGTTCTGACATCGGCCAAGAAAGACCTTTGCCTTGTCGAAGGTATCGCCGGCAACGAGACCGATCTCCCGATCGGCGGCCTTGAGACCCATCAGCGCCCATTGCGTATTAGATAAGTCCGGCCGAGTATGATTGCCATATCCGAAACCACCGTAGTACGAGTGCTCGGGACCCACGCTGCCGTAATAGGAAGCCTCGTCCCATTGCGACTCGATCAGCCAATCACGCATGATGGCGATTTCGCCGTGATAATCCGGATTATGTGTCGCCACCAGCGGAAGGATTGCAATGGACGTATAGTAGGTGTACCGGTTACTCTGATTATGTACGCTTCCGTTCGGGTTGATCCGATCGCGGATGTATTCCAAACCATTGGCGACATGAGAGTTATTTTCGCCATAACCAGCGTTGAGCATGCAGACAACGGCGAACGACGTAAGCGCCGGGTCGTTACTCCAGGATCCGTTTGCAAGTTGACGCTCGATGAGCCACTTTATTCCCTCGTAAATGACTTGTGGTTCTGGCGTGTGCCAGATGATCTCCCAATGTCCGTCCGCGTGAATCCAGAACGCGATCGTGATGAACTCGGAAAAATGGGCGGTGAGAGTGAGTCCATCTGCCGACAAGAGGAAGTGCGATTCCACCGGAATCCAGAACGGCCAAAGCCAAAATCCGCTTTGCGTTCGGCCTGCCACAAACGCACTACCAATCTCGTATTCTACCTGAACCCACTCTCCGAGAAGCTCAATGGCTCCAGTTGAGAAGACTTCCTCGCCCACAACACTGTAGGAGCAACCACTGCTAGCGATAAGGAAGTTATATATTGAGAACTCTCCGAGGATTTTACCCGTCAAAGAGTCTGCGATGTAGTTGTATTCGGCAGTTAATTCGACTCCTGTGCCGCCCAGCGGATGCACACTCCCTGCGAATTGGCTACACACACCCCGCCCACGAAATCTAGGTGAGAACTCGCCTTCCTCATCCAAGATTTCGATGTGAGTTTGGCTGCTGAACAGGTTCATTCCGTACAAGTTGCCGATGTGCAGCTTCAGAAGTTCATCCTTGAAGTCAAATCTCAGGTTGGTGAAATCGAACTCGTGCCTGCTATTGAAGAGTCGTAAATGTAAGGTGTGAAGGGCGATTGCTTCAAGCCCTGTCTCATCTATATAAGTCCATGGATCCCACGTCAAAAGGCGTGTGCCCTCCAGACCAACCCCGATTGGTACTCCTAGACCCAGTGTTTCGCCGCTAATCTCAAGCTTTCCAGTCATCTCAGCTCTCCTGGCGTGGAAATCGACGCTCAACAGCAGGGATGGCAGCGGCTCGAAGCTGAGGCTGATGCCCTCGGTGCCAGGTAAGTCGACCGACAATGATGGTGACTCAAACTGAAACTCGTAGCGTCCTTGCGCTGGACAGATAACCACATTCTTGTGGCCCCTGCCGATCTTGATGGCATCTGTCAACTCCAACGGTTCATCGTCTCCCAATTCGATGTCTATGCAGATGCCCCACCACGGTGCCCGCGTGTCAAACTCGACATGCGCATTCACCAAATCCTGCCCCCAAAAATCGTCGTGAAGCGAGGCTGTACCGTTGAAGTAACCGTCATCGACATTTACGACAAAGGATCCTGTAAATGTGACTGTTGACATTGCCGCTGGCGCAATCGACGGCATGGTCATGACGGCTGTGCCAGTCCATCGAACTTCGCCTAGGCTAGGAACGATCTGTAGATCATTTGCCGTAGTGGCGATGGGATACTGTACATCAAAACACAAGAGTTGGGTCTGACCATCAAGCGCCAGGACCGTGACGGTCTCTGATGACAGGTCTACACTAACTGTGCTGTTCGCGCCAAGACCAGCGACGAAATGGTCCCCAACAGCATTGCCGACCTCGATGTTGTTCTTCAGATGTATTACCACGTCCGGTACGACATCGATCACTTGATCCGCCGCGATTGTTATCTTGCCAACTTGAACGAGAACCCTCGCGCTCGCGCTGTTGGTCGCAAGCAACAAACCGACGGCAGCAATTAGGGTAATACAAGAATGCGAAATCGACGAAAAGCTCCTCTTCGATGACATGTTGTTCGCTCCTGACCTGTAACTGATGAGGTCGCAACCGCTTCGCCACCGCGCGGTTGCTTGTTGTTAGCGTTCCTCTTTGTTTTCCCGAGAGTGGCAATGTGGCGGCTTTTGTTCTAGTTCACCACAGCCTTGATTTGCCACACAGGAACAGGACTGCGATGTGAGCGCACGACGGAGCCGGCTTCAACCGTTACGGTTGAGAAGGCGCGACTCCTCAAGCCACGCGCTCCGCAGAGCCCCGAGGGCGGCGGTGGTGCGATGCCCAATCACTCCCACACGCCGTCCTCCGCTTTGTTACGCTTACCTTTGACTCCTCAGCGTGCGGCAGGCGCGGCAAACCGCCGCCGCACACGCCGTTACCTCGGCGCGCGAGCTACTCATTCCGCGCGCCGGCGACACAGGCGCCCGAAGCGCCTCCCGATCACGGCCAATCTCATGTAATGGACACCACTGTCCACGTCGAACGCGCCTTTCCCTCTTGCTTGCCCGCAACCGAAGATATGAGCACGGCAAGCATTCTCAGGAAGAGAGAATATAGAATGACGCGACGACAGTCAACCGCTGTTCCGGATTTCTCGCCAACAAAAACGCGCCGCTTGAACCTGAACCCGCCGCGTATTTCCACGTACACTGCCACGCGACAGAGCCAAAGCCGAATCCGGCAATCCCTGCGTACGTAGTTCTACGGATGAGGCTGCTGGAAATACCAAGTATCCGCAGGTCTGAGTCTCGGCATAGAACTCCTTTGTGTCCGCTTGTCGACCTTCGTGTCCGCTTGACGAACCGCTTCCGGCCGCCGCGGAGCCGCCCGGCTCGGGGGGACTGAGTCAGCCCAAGATGGTTGGTGAGAGTTGGGGCGGCACGCCCTGGACGGCAAAGGCCGACACGGTTTTCCTCCAATTGTCTGGAGTTACGGATCCAACTTTCTGACCGGTGCCGGATTCGTGGCATCAGGCCACAGCAGTCATACCACCGAGCCCATGCCGTCATTTGTTGCTTGAGTCACGCCGCACCCACTCTGTCTCCCGCTGGCCCATCAGCCGCTGAACCCTTTTTGAATTCGGAGGTATTCCATGACCATCACGACATTACCCAAGGTACAGCCGGACGCTCCGACTACCCCGGCTGGCCCCGAAACCGAACCGATCAACCTGTACAAGCTCGGCATGTTGTTCGTGATCCGCTGCCGGTACTGGTCGTGCCGGGCGGGCAACGACCCGCAGGACCTGGAACTCACGC
>CAZPTF010000180.1:0-8375 GCA_964589015.1 uncultured Anaerolineae bacterium | reverse complement strand
CCGATGATGTACACGGTATGTTGCGCGCGAAGGGTATTCTGACCCAGCGTGGTGGTGCGACCTCTCACGCCGCAGTTGTCGCTCGTGGGTTGGGACTCCCGTGTGTCGCCGGTTGTGGGGCCATCCGCGTCGACGCGGCTGCCAAGCAGATGACCGCGGACGGCAAGGTGGTCAAAGAGGGTGACACCGTCTCGATCAGTGGTACGACGGGCGAGGTATTCGCTGGTTCCGTCAAGACGATCGAGACCGACTTCTCCAAGGAGAAGGATCTCGCCACGCTGCTGCAGTGGGCGGATGAAGTTCGGCAGCTCGGAGTCTGGACCAATGCCGACTACCCGAAGGATGCGCGCGTCGCGCGGCAGTTCGGAGCCGAAGGGATCGGACTATGCCGTACCGAGCACATGTTCTTCGAAGAAGAACGTCTCCCGATCGTGCAGAAAATGATTCTCTCCGAAACCGAAGAAGAACGCAAGAAGTATCTGGATCAGTTGCTGCCCGTTCAGCGTGGCGATTTCGAAGGTATCTTCGAAGTGATGGATGGCTACCCGGTCATCATCCGGCTGATCGACCCGCCGCTCCACGAGTTCTTGCCCAGCTACGAAGAGCTGCTGGTCGAAGTCACCAAGCTAAACACGAGAGGTGAGGACGCCACCGAGGCGGAGACCATGCTCAAGGCTGTCGAAGGGATGAGGGAAGCGAACCCCATGCTGGGTCTGCGCGGCATCCGCCTGGGCATCACCATGCCGGGTATCATCCAGATGCAGGTCCGGGCGATCCTGGAAGCCGCCTGCAACATGACCAAGAAGGGGATCGTTGTCAAACCGGAAATAATGATCCCGCTCACCGGTCACGTCAACGAACTCAAGGTCGCGCTCGGCTATCTGGAGCCAGTCGCCAAGGCGGTGATGGAAGAGCAGGGCATCAACGTCGCTTACAAGTTCGGTACCATGATCGAGATTCCGCGCGCCGCCATCACGGCAGGTCAGGTTGCGCAGGTTGCGGAGTTCTTCTCATTCGGCACAAACGACCTGACGCAGACGACGTTCGGCTACTCCCGCGACGATGCCGAGGGCAAGTTCTTGCTGAAGTACGTCGAGGACAAGATCCTGCCGACCAACCCGTTCCAGGAACTGGACCAGGACGGTGTGGGATACCTGATCCGCATCGCTGTCGAAGAGGGGCGCAGGACCCGGCCAGATCTGGAAGTTGGTATTTGTGGTGAGCACGGTGGCGACCCGAGTTCCATCGAATTTTGCCACCGCACCGGACTCAACTACGTGTCTTGTTCACCGTTCCGCGTCCCAGTTGCGCGCCTGGCAGCCGCACAGGCAGCCCTGAAAGACCGTAGCGAAGCGGCGCGGACAGTAACACGCGATGTGTAGTAAAATACGAATCTAACTTCGCTCCAGGTATGTTGGATTCAGGCCGGAGGCTGGTTGTCGAACCACCTCCGGCCTTAGTTATGCACGAAAATTCGTCCCATTTTTGACACATTTTTCCGGCGTCTGGTATAATATCAGTGTGTCGTGCCCCCATGCGAAAAGAGGGTCCTTGTGGAAAAATGAGTGTGATAGATGAAATCAAAGAGAGACTCGACATCATTGATGTCATCTCTGGTTACGTGGCCCTCAAAAAGGCCGGGCACAACTATAAAGGTTTGTGTCCATTCCACGCCGAAAAGACCCCATCTTTTGTCGTCTTCCCCGATTCTCAAAGCTGGCATTGCTTTGGGGCCTGTGGAACCGGCGGAGACATCTTCGCGTTCATCATGCGCCACGACAACCTCGATTTTTCCGCTGCGCTTGCCGTTCTGGCGCAGCGCGCTGGTATCGAGCTGAAGCCAAAGACCGACGAACAGAAGCGCGAAGAAGACCTGCAGCAAAGGCTGCTGGCGATCCACAAACTGGCCACAGCCTACTTTCACAACCGCTTGCTCACCGCGCCGGATGCCCAGGCGGCTCGTGACTATCTGATCCAGCGCGGGCTGAACCAGGAGACCATCGCACGTTTCAGTCTTGGCTACGCGCCGGACGATTGGCAGGCATTGGGGCACTATTTGAATGGCAAGGGATACAGCGACAGCGACCTGCTGGCCAGCGGTCTCGTTATCGCACGGGAAAGTGGCTCAGGCCATTATGATCGCTTCAGGAACCGTGTTATAATCCCGATACGCGATCATTCAGGGCACCCGATAGGTTTCGGAGGCCGGGTACTGGATGATGCGCAGCCCAAATATCTGAACTCGCCCGAAACACCGCTTTTCGAGAAAGGACATGTCCTTTTCGGGCTTGATTTGGCAAAAGCCACGATCCGTGCCGAAGACGTCACGATTGTGGTCGAAGGGTACATGGACGTCATCCAGGCCCATCAACATGGCATCACGAACGTTGTGGCCGCGATGGGCACGGCGTTGACCGAGACGCAGGTGAAAACACTGCGCAGATATGCCCAGACTATCGTCTTGGCACTGGATCCAGACACGGCAGGCAGCCAGGCTACCTTGCGCGGGCTGGACCTCAGCCGGCAGGTCACTCTGCACGAAGTCATACAGATCGGCACAGCCGTTGTGGAATCGCAGTACAGCTCAGAAGCCGATGTACGGATCGCTGTGCTGCCTCCCGGCCAAGATCCGGACGATCTGATCAGGGAAGAACCAGAGACCTGGGCAGGGATCATCGAAAATGCATTGCCGGTTATCGATTACTACTTCCAGTTAATGCAAGGGCAGTTTGATCTCAGTACAGCCAGGGGGAAAAGTGATGCTGCAGAGCAATTGCTGCCTGTGTTGCGCGATATCGAGAATCCCATTCAGCGCGCCCACTACATCGGCAAGCTGGCCAGGTTGCTTCACGTCGACGAGAAAACCATTCAGGAACAGCTCAGAGGCCATCGAAGACGCAAGCTCGGGCAGGCCGAAGCATGGCAATCGGTGCAAGATGTTCACTTGCGCAGACCAGTATTCGAGGTCGAAGAACATTGTCTGATGGTTCTGCTGCAATGGCCGCACAGCTTGCTAATCGCCAATCAGGTCCTGGCAGATATTGGGATGTCCGCCATCGAAGCGGATGACTTCTTGTCGGTGAAGAACCAGCAGATATTTCTCGCGATGAGCCGTTTGTTCGCGCAGACAGAGGAATTGGCGAGCGAGACCCTGCAAGCGAATCTCGACGACTCACTCGTAGATCATTTGGAACGTCTGTTGGCCTATTGGAAGACGTTGCCGCCCATCCCCGATAACCAGGCTGAAAACGAGGCGATCCGCAGCATCTTGAAGCTCCGCCAGCAAGTGATTGGGCGATGGCTCAAGGAGCTGCACGCTCTGCAGGCCGATGCCGAAACCGAAGGGGATGCCGTCAGTGCAGAATCATATAGCCTGTTGGTGCGCACTTATGCCCAGCAGAAGAACCTGTTACAACAGCTCATTCACGCCAGAACTGTGGCCAAACAAGTGGAATTGTTGACACGCCATCGCGCAATTACCGTAAGCGGGAAATAGTTTTCCGCAAAATCATTCCAGGCACGCCGTCGCTGAGGAAAGGTAAGGCATGGGCGAAGAAACGGGCCAAATTCAAGATCGACCGGCACAGATCAGGGACGATGCCATTCCCAATACAACTTCCTTGCCACCGTGGTCCGATTCCGATGACAGCGAGGTCGGCCGTTCTGCGCGTGTCGAGCCCAACGATGTTCCCGTCGCAACCAGTCCAGCCGCAGACGACGACCCGGATGATTTTTTGCTGGACGATGCGGATCCAGCGATGGCGGAAATGGACGATGAGGACGCGGATGATGTCGACGAAGAGCAAGCAGAGCCGGAAGACGACGTTCTGTCCGACCTCGAAGAGACGGATCCCCTCGAGCCCATGCATGTCACGACAAGCAGATCTGGCAAAGTGCTGGTGAGCAACAGCCAGGGAGCCATAGACGCGACCAACGACCCGGTGCGCATGTATCTGCGCGAGATCGGTCGTGTCCCGCTCCTGACTCCCGTGCAGGAGATCGAGCTGGCAGAAGCGATCGCACAAAGGAAAAAAGCCCAGGTACAACGCATCAAGAAAGGCCGAGACATAACCGCAAAAGAAAGGGTTCGTCTCGCCGACATCGAGAAACGCGGACTGGAAGCACAGCGCGAATTGGCGAAGGCCAATCTCCGTCTGGTGGTCAGTGTCGCAAAACGTTACATGGGGCGCGGTCTATCTTTCCTGGATTTGATCCAGGAAGGAAACATCGGTTTGCTGCGCGCGGTCGAGAAATTTGACCATCGCCGGGGCTACAAGTTCTCCACTTACGCGACATGGTGGATTCGCCAAGCGATCAGTCGTGCGATCGCCGATCAGGCCCGAACCATTCGTATCCCTGTCCACATGGTAGAAACGATCAACCGGCTGGCCCGGGTGCAACGGCAATTGGTACAGCAATACGGGCGAGAAGCGACGCCCGAAGAAATCGCCCTGCAGATGGATTTTCTGGACGAGAAAGAAAGATTGGAAATAGAGGAGGCTCGGGAGAATGGCATTCCTCTGCCGCCCGACCTGGAACGCAGGTGGCGTAGAGCGGCCACGAAGGTCAGACGCATCATGCGCGTCTCGCAAGAACCGATGTCGCTGGAAACACCGATCGGTACAGAAGAAAACAGCTATCTGGGAGATTTCATCGAAGACGAGAGTGTCCTCGGCCCGGTCGATGCCGCCTCTCAGCAATTGCTCCGCGAGCAGATGCGCGACATCCTCGATTCCCTCGGAGAGCGGGAACGGGAGGTCCTCGAACTGCGCTTCGGTCTCAGAGACGGGCAAGGACGGACATTGGAGGAAGTTGGACGCGAGTTCGGTGTAACGCGAGAAAGAATCCGTCAGATCGAGGCGAAAGCCATTCGCAAACTACGCCATCCCAAGTGCAGTCGCAAGCTGAGAGACTATCTGGGTTGAGTCCTACCAAGCCTCAGCCTGTATCACGGGCTGGCCCATACAAACGAAGGAGACATCCCTGTGAAATGTCCAAATTGTGACGAAGAAAACTTTCCCGGGAGCAGTTTTTGCAGCAACTGCGGTGCGCCGCTAACCGACGAGGAGTCGGACCGCAATCAAGCTGATGCGTTGCACATGGCAGAGACTGTCGTGGGAGCTGTTGTGCCGCACTTCCTGGTGTTCATGACAGCAGATAAGAAAATCAAGACGCAAGCGATCACCGACAAGCTGCGCATTGGTCGCGAGTCCGACAACGAGATCGTGCTCCAGGACCCACGGATATCCCGTCACCACGCCGTTATCACGCGCAAAGACGAGGGTTTCGAGCTCGAAGATCTGGCGAGTGCGAATGGTGTGCTGGTCAACGGCGTGCGCATCACGAAGCCGCAGCTGCTCGCCGAGGGCGACCGGCTCAAGCTGGGTGACAGCGAGTTGGTGTTCACGCAATCGCCGGAAGCATCCGGGCTGTCGGAGGCATCCGAGCCAACCATTTCGATGCGCGACGAGACACCCGTCAGGGCTCAGCCCGTCCCAGCAACAGCGCAACGGGCTACCGGGACACCACCACCCCCTCCACCACCGAGTCCCGTTGCGGCAAGTGCTGCCCAGCCGGATGCCCTGAACGACAAGACGTCACCGCGCCAGCGGCCTGCCATCGCAGCGGGGCAGAAGAAGGGCGATAGCACGACGAAATGGGTAGCGATGAGTTGCGGTATCATCATCGTTCTTCTCCTGATCCTGGCCTGTCTGCTGTTGATTATGCCAAAGATCATTGCAGTCCAATAGAGCGCAGCCGATCGATTTTGCCGCTCTCAACGGACGAGAAAGCCGGTGAGCCACTGGCAATTGCGAGTGGCTCACCGGTTATTTTCTGTGCAGTGCGACGGGCGGTCAGGCGTTGCGGTTACTCCTGGTCCTCCTGTGCTTCTCCACCCGTGGCGTACGTGCGCACGGCTTGCACCCGGCCACCCAGTATTTCCTGAACGACCGCCACGTTATTGGGCGGGCACCCCAGCACAAATCGCTCTCCGCGCTGCTGCGGTGGCACGCACACTCCAACCGCCACGATGCTCTCCGCAGGGACACCGGCCGGGATGTCGACGCCCGGTCCGGTCACCACGGTCACGCCGCTCAGATATTCCAATTGATCTGCGTTCTTCATATCGAACATCGCGCTCAACACGGTGTTCCGGCAACCTGTACACGTTCCAGGGGCATGCATCAGTTGGAAATCGTCCACTTCCACTCGCGTGTCTTCGTGCGCGCGCAGGAACCGCCGCCGTACTCTATCGAGTGATTCGCCGACGACGTCGATCTCCGCGAGGTTCATGGTGCCGAGCCTCTTCTCCGCAGCAGAGACGGTGGTCCCAATCTCCCCAGGCTCGAATCCCGCGAGCACACTCGCAACCGCATCGGCAGCAACCAGATCGCGGCTGGCCAACAGCACACCCAGCTCTACGGGAATACCATACAGCGGCCCCAGCCCTTCCTGCCCGATGATTCCATCGATAACCGTCAGAGCAGGCTTCAACGCCGAAACGACATCGGCAACACCTCTGAAGATACCTCGTCTATGCAGTTCCTTCTTATCCTTGTCGTGAATTAACCCTTTGAGATTCTTCAGGCTCAGCGTCATTTCTGCCTGGTCGTGGGTTTTGAGAACCGGCACACTGATGATCACGTCGGCATCGCGGACCAACGACCAGGTGGTGAACTCGTCGATCACAAAGCCGTCAGCCACTGTCATCTTGACCGGCGTGTCACGCTTCAGATCGATCACTTCATAGCCGGCTGCACGTAGCGCGTCGAAGCCAACCGATGCGAACGACTGCTCGGTATCGACCCCAACGGCGGACGACTCAGCAATCACCGGGCGAGCATGGCGCTCCCTTACGAGATCAGCAATCGCCCGACAGACCCCTGGACTGGTCAGCGCGCCGCAATCCGCAGACGCGGGCGCGAGCACGTTTGGTTTGATCAGCACGAGATCGCCGGCCTTGACCAGATCATCGAGCCCTCCGACCAGATCAATCGCTTTGCGTACCGCAGCGAACAGAACGTCATCTCCCTGCTGCGGCGCAAGTTTGACAATGGAAACCTTGCTGTGTGGCATGCCAACCTCCTCTCAAGATGCACTTGCCGACAGGCCGAAGCGCCGGATGTTCTCATCAGCAATCGCCTGGATTTCGTCGATCCATTTCCGGCTGCCGCCGTCCGCAACCAGATGCTTGAAGCGACCCTGCAGCTCGAGATAGCGGTCGACGGGCTGCGGGTCCTTGATAAGGCGCGCCTTGTAGGGGGTATCGGCCTCTACTTCGTAGAGTGGCACGAGCCCGGTCAGCACGCCAAGCCGGGCGATCTCGACCGACAGGCTCGGATCGAAGCCCCAGCCCACCGGACAGGGGGCATGGATATCGATGAGCTTCGGCCCCCGTATCTCGAGCGCACGGCGTACCTTACGCGTGATGTCGCGCGGATATGCGATGGACGCTGTTGCTACGTAGGGCACCCCGTGGGCCAACGCAATCGCCGGAAGGTTCTTCTTCGGTCTCATCTCGCCAAAACCGGTCGTTCCGACGCGGGTTGTCATCGTTTCCGCCAGGTAAGGCGTCGCTCCGGAACGCTGCACGCCGGTGTTCATATACGCTTCGTTGTCATAACAGACATAGAGGATGTTGTGCCCGCGCTCCAGCATGCCGGAGAAGCCTCCCATGCCGATATCGTGTGTGCCGCCATCACCCCCGATCACGACCACATGCACGTCTTCGCGGTTCCGGACGCGCAGCGCAGCCTCCACCCCACAAGCGACTGCCGCCGCATTTTCAAATAAGGAGTGCACCCAGGACACCCCCCAGGCGGACTGGGGATAGGGCGAGGTGCAGACTTCCAGACAACCCGTCGGGCTTGCGATGATCACGTTCGACCCGGTTGCTTCGAGCATCGCCTTGATCGCTATGGGAAACGAGCACCCCGGGCAAGCGCGATGCCCCGGTACAAAAAGCTGCTTCTGATATTGTTCTTTCATTGTATACCCTCTGGCAATATCTCTTCGCGCAGGTTCAGGAATACACATTCGCTATCAACCCGACCGCGGTCCAGGGCGTCATAAGTCATCGCAACGACCTCGTCCACCGTCTGCAGCGTCATTTCCCGTCCGCTGTAACCAGCCAACATCCCAAGCACCAGCGGGCGCCCTGGCAGATTATACAACGCCGCTTTCACGTCAGCGCTCAGGACCCCCTGGAATCCCATCGATAACCCCTTCTCCAATACCGTCACAGCCGCTACTTTTCCAAGCGCATCCCGCAATGCCTCGGTTGGGAAGGGCCGGTAACTCCGAATTTTCACCAGCCCGACACGCCTGCCAGCCTTTCGGAGCCGGTCGACGGCCTCACGCAATGTGCTGACCAT
>CAZPTF010000179.1:0-8383 GCA_964589015.1 uncultured Anaerolineae bacterium | reverse complement strand
GGCAGAAATCACTACCTGCCGACCAGTTGGCGTGAATACTGGAATATGACTGCTATCCTCATGCTCTGTGATCTCAAACTGGCCGAAACGGAATAAGCTGACCGAGGCCCGCCCCTCCTGCCGGACTGCGAGGGGCAGGCCCTTTTCCAAAAGACGTATACAGCTGGAGGCGATGTGAGACGATATTTCGCGAGAAAATTGTTCATCTATGCGCTCACGTTCTTTCTGGCGGTGACCATCGACTGGCTCATCCCGCGCTTCATGCCGGGCAATCCGGTACAGACGATGTTGTCGCGGGCGCATCTGCACGCGGAGGCCGCCGACGTGATGTACGGCTATTTCATGCGTGCGTTCGGCCTCGACCTGCCCATCTGGCAGCAGTACGTGAACTTCTGGGTGGCCCTCGTCCACGGAGATCTGGGCACCAGCGTGTTCGTGTTCCCGACTCCGGTGCTGCAGGTTATCCTGAACGCCGTCCCCTACGACATTTTTCTGTTGTTGCCGGCGATCCTGTCGAGCTGGCTGGTCGGTAACTGGTTCGGCGCGTTCGCCGCGCGTTCTCGCTGGCTCGACAACACCGCGCTGCCGGTGGGTTATATCCTCACGGCGACGCCCTACATGTGGCTCGCCATTCTGCTCGCCTGGGTGTTCGGAATCATCCTGCAT
Source organism: uncultured Anaerolineae bacterium (assembly GCA_964589015.1). Classification (GTDB taxonomy): domain Bacteria; phylum Chloroflexota; class Anaerolineae; order DAOTYC01; family DAOTYC01; genus CAZPTF01. The sequence continues at coordinate 7,717 of CAZPTF010000179.1, read as the reverse complement.
ATCTTCCCGATTGCCGGCGCATATAGCTTTGCTCTGCGGCCCCATCTCTCGTGGACTTTTATTTGGAGCCTGTTCGTACATTGGGTTCTGCCATTCCTATCGTTGTTCATGGTCATGCTCGGTGGCTGGGCCATCGGTATGCGCAACATGATCATCTATGAGCTCGAAGCGGATTATGCCCACTATCTCGAAGCGCTCGGGGCGCCGCGACGCTTGATCCGCGCATACGCGTTCAGAAACGCGGTGCTCCCGCAGCTCACCGGGCTGGCGTTGCAGCTCGGTGTCATTGTCGCGGGCGCACTCGCGACGGAAATCGTCTTCTCGTACCCGGGGATCGGCTATCTGATTCTGCAGGCGATCCAGAACGAGGATTATTTCCTGCTCCAGGGATGCTTCCTCTTCATCATCATCGGCGTGTTGCTCGCCAATTTCATCATCGATGTCGCCTATGTCATCGTGGACCCGCGGACGCGGACGGGAATGCAGGGTGAAACGGCATGAAAAACAGGAGTGAATTTCTCTACTTCGCTTTGCGCAACAGCAAGTTACGGATTGGGCTGATCGTGGTACTGCTGTTCCTCGCGCTGGCATGGGTCGGTCCGTTCTTCACGACGTTCTCCGTGGATGGCTATGTCGGCCCGTCGAGCCAGCCGCCCTCGTCCACGTACTGGTTCGGGACGACCACGTTTGGGCAGGACGTGTACACGCAGTTCGTCCACGGCCTCGGAGCGACCTTTCTGGTGGGTGTCATCGGCGGTGGTCTCGGCACGCTGATCGGGGTCGTCATCGGATTCACCGCCGGCTATCGCGGCGGCATCGTCGATGAGCTGCTCAACATCCTGACGAACATCGTCCTGGTGATTCCGACGCTCGCGCTGTTGCTGATCATCTCCGCGTATCTCGAAGTGCGCGGCGTCTTGCTGGAAAGCCTGTTCATCGGCTTCACGGCCTGGCCCTGGGCGGCGCGGGCCATTCGCGCACAGACGTTCTCGCTGCGTTCCCGCGAGTTTATCGACCTGGCGCGGTTGAGCGGGATGAAGGACTGGAAAATCATCTTCACCGAAGTGGCGCCGAACATGATGTCGTACCTGTTCATGACGTTCATCCTCCAGTTCGGCGGAGCGATCCTCATCGCGGCGACGCTGGACTTCGTCGGACTCGGCCCGACACAGGGGATTTCCCTGGGCCTGATGATGAATAACGCCGTGTTGTGGAGCGCGCTGACGCTGGGCATGTGGTGGTGGTTTGTCCCACCCGGTCTGGCGATCACGATCATCGTCGGCGCGATGTATATCATGAACGTCGGACTGGACGAGGTCTTCAACCCCAAGCTGAGGGAGACGTGATATCGTGAGCCTACAGGTAGAAAATCTCACCATCTATTACCAGACGCTGCGTGGCGAGGTCCGGGCGCTGGAGAGTGCGACGTTCGCCGTGGCGGATGGGGAAATCATGGGTTTGGCCGGCGAATCGGGTTGCGGAAAGACCACACTCGGATACAGCCTGGTCCATTTGCACCTGCCGATGAAATTTATCGGCGGCAGGGTCCGGCTCAACGACCGCGATCTGCCTATCTGGGATAGCGAGAAGATGGACGCGTACCGGCTGAAGGAAGTGTCGATCATCCCGCAGTACGCGATGAATGCACTGAACCCGACGCGCAAAATCGGAAAGATGATCGCCGAGCTGCTCGAGTCACGCGGCATCGATTTCCGCGCCACGCTTCCTGAGCTGAAGCGCCGGCTCGATCTCGTCAAACTCGAGCACGATGTGCTCACGATGTACCCCATCGAGCTGTCTGGGGGTATGAAGCAGCGCATGGTGATGGTCCTGTCCACACTGTTGAATCCCTCGTTGCTCATTGCGGACGAGATCACCTCAGCACTCGATGTATCCAGCCAGAAGGCCGTGGCGGAGATGCTCGTCGAATTCCGCTCGATGGGCTGTTGCAAGAGTGCCATCGTCATCACCCACGACATCTCGGTTCTGTACCAGATCGCGGACAGCATCCTGATCATGTACGCCGGGCAGCTGGCGGAGAAAGCCCCCACTGAGGCGGTCATCCACGCCCCGCGCCATCCGTACACGAAGCTGCTCATCTCGTCGCTGCCGGAGGTCGGCGTGCGCTATGCCGTGCGGAAGCTCACTGGCATTCCCGGAAGTCCGCCGCTGCTGCTCGACCCGCCGGCCGGGTGCCGTTTCCGTGAGCGCTGTCCCGTCGCGTTCGAGAAATGTCTCGACGTCCCGCCGTTCGTCGAAATCGAGAACGGGCATTTCGTTGCGTGTTGGAAGGAGTTCGCGCCCCATGCTCAAGCTTGATGCCGTGTCGAAGGTCTACAAGGTTGGCACCTTCGGGACGAAGGAACTCCACGCGGTCCGCGACGTCAACCTCACCGTCGGTGAAGGCGAAGTGGTTTCCCTGATCGGCGAGAGCGGTAGCGGAAAGAGCACGATCGGCAGAATGATCCTGCGGTTGATCTCGGTCAGCTCGGGCACGATCGACTTCGACGGTGTCGACGTCGCCACGCTGCACGGCGCGGCGCTGAAGGACTACCGCCGCTACGTGCAGGGAGTGTTCCAGGACCCGTTCAGCTCCTACAACCCGATTTTTAAAGCGGACCGCGTGTTCCGCATCATCCACGAGGAGTTCTACCCCGCGGTCTCGGGGAGTGCCTGGAAAGACAAGGTCGAAGGCGCGCTGCTATCGGTCGGGTTGAATCCGGAACACGTGCTGGATAAGTTCCCACACCAGCTTAGCGGCGGCCAGCTTCAGCGTTTCCTGATCGCGCGCGCCCTGCTGCTGGACATCCGCTTTCTCGTCGCCGACGAGATCATCAGCATGCTGGACGCGTCCACGCGCATCGACGTGCTCAACCTGCTCGCCGACCTGAAGTCGCGCGGGTTGTCGATCCTGTTCATCACGCACGATCTCTCGCTGGGCTACTACATCAGCGAGCGCGCGGTGATCCTCTACCGCGGTTGCGTCGCGGAGATGGGCGCAACGGAGAGAATCTACTCCAGCCCGCGCCATCCGTACACGCAAATGCTGATGGCTGCAGTGCCACGGTTGGACAAGAAGTGGGAAGACACGAACGGGGGGCTGGAGACGAAAACAGCCGAGCCTTCGTGCGGCTGCGTCTACTATGGGAGGTGTCCGGCCGGCGACGCGGCGTTGGGCTGCAACCGGCGGAGACCTCCGCTGCGGCGTGTTGCGGACGATCACTACGTGGCGTGTTTTTGCTACGGACAGAGGTGACATAAGCAGATGAATTCAAGCACTTATCAATGGTCTGTGACAAGGAGTGACGAGACGTGAAGAGCACAATGATTGGCCCCGAGCTGCCCAACATCCCGTGGGAAGAACGCCCGGACGGCTATAACGAGGTCGTGTGGCGTTCGGCCCGTAACCCGATCATCACACGCAGCGCCGTGCCGGACGCGAATAGCATCTTCAACAGTGCCGTGGTGACGTTCGGCGCCGGATTCGCCGGCGTTTTCCGCTGCGACAGCACCGCCCGCGACATGCAGCTCCACGCGGGTCTGAGCAAAGACGGCATCCACTGGGAGTTGCAACCTGAGCGCATTCAGTTCAAGTGTGACGACGAGGACATCAGCCCGTTCGTTTACGGCTACGACCCGCGGGTGTGTTGGCTCGAAGACCGCTACTACGTGACGTGGTGCAACGGCTACCACGGCCCGACCATCGGCGTGGGCTATACACACGATTTCGAGACGTTCTACCAGATGGAGAACGCCTTCCTGCCGTACAACCGTAACGGGGTACTCTTCCCGCGCAAGATCAACGGGAAATACGCGATGTACAGCCGGCCCAGCGATACCGGGCACACCCCCTTCGGCGATATCTTCTACAGCGAAAGCCCGGACCTGATCCACTGGGGTCACCACCGCCACGTCATGGCTCCGGTCGGCGGGTGGCAAGCAACCAAGATCGGCGCCGGACCCACCCCCATCGAGACGTCCGAAGGGTGGCTGCTGTTCTACCACGGCGTGCTTACATCGTGCAACGGTTTTGTATACAGCTTCGGCGCGGCGCTGTTGGACCTGGAGGAGCCCTGGAAGGTCATGTACCGCACGCGGCCTTATCTGCTGAATCCGCGGGAGTATTACGAATGCGTGGGTGACGTGCCAAACGTGACGTTCCCGTGTGCGGCATTGTATGACCCGCCGGCAGATCGCATCGCGATCTACTACGGTGGGGCGGACACGGTGACCTGCCTGGCATTCGCGCGCTTCACTGAGCTGATGCACTTCATTAGAGAGAATTCTCTGTGAACGATATCGCTAGAGGAGGAACTTGGCAATGAACACGCGCTCTCTGGTCTTTCCCGCTGATTTTCTGTGGGGAGCAGCAACCTCGGCCTATCAGATCGAAGGCGGTTGGGATACGGATGGGAAGGGGGAGTCCATCTGGGATCGCTTCAGCCACACGCCGGGCAATATCCGCGGTGGAGACACGGGCGACGTGGCTGCCGATCACTATCACTGCTGGGCCGAAGATATCGCGCTGATGCGACAGGTAGGCTTGCAGGCATACCGCTTCTCGATCTCCTGGCCGCGCGTGCTCCCGACGGGGCGCGGCGGTGTGAACGTCCCTGGCCTGGATTTCTATGACCGGCTCGTCGATGGGCTGCTCCAGGCGGGCATCGAACCGTTCGTGACCCTCTATCACTGGGACCTGCCGCAGGCACTGCAGGACCTGGGCGGATGGGGCAACCGCGACGTCTGCGGCTGGTTCGCCGACTATGCCGCGGTGATGGTCCGGCGGTTGGGCGATCGCGTGCGCTATTGGACGACCCACAACGAACCCCTGGTAACGGCGACCCACGGTCATCTGACGGGCGAGCATGCGCCGGGCTTGCGGGACCGGCAGCTGTCGTACCGGGTCGCGCACCATGTGCTCGTCTCACATGGCCTGGCGGCGCAGGCGGTGCGGGCCATCCGGCCCGCGGCCGAGGTAGGCATCGTCTTGAACGCCTGGCCAACCGACACCGCTCCGGATTCGCCGCACGACCAGGCGCTCGCTGAGAGCCGCTGGCAAACGGACGAGCGCTGGTATCTCGATCCGCTCTTCCGCGCGTGCTACCCGCCGGAGGTGTGGGAAGCGCTGGGCGCGGACGCACCCGACGTCCGGCCGGGCGACATGGCGCTGGTCGCGCAGCGCCTGGACTATCTGGGAATCAACTACTACTCGCGCAACGTGTTGAAGGGTGGCCGCATCGTCGACGCCGTGCCCGGCTCCGAGTACACGACCATGGGCTGGGAGGTCTATGCCCCCGCACTGCGTCGCCTGCTGAAGCGCATCCACGACGAGTACCCGCCTGTGCCCTTGTACATCACCGAGAATGGAGGCGCTTACGCGGACGAAGTCAGCCCCGATGGCCAGGTCCACGACGAGCGGCGCATCGCCTATCTGCGCGACCACCTCGCGCAACTATGCCTGGCAATCGAAGACGGCGTAGACGTCCGCGGGTACTTCGCCTGGTCGCTGTTCGACAACTTCGAATGGGCGCACGGGTATTCCCAGCGCTTCGGCCTGATCTACATCGACTTTGCGACGCAAGCGCGCATCCTGAAGGACAGCGCAAAGTGGTACGCACAGACCATCGCCGCGAATGCGGTGCGTGTGGAGTGAGCGCTGGCGTGACGAAGCCCCCCTGCCTGACCGAGTCAGCAGGGGGTTAAGCTGGGGGCTGTTCGTGCCGGTATGCGTTCGTCAGAGAGCGAACCCGAGTGCGTGGTCTGGGAAAGCAGTATCCAGAGTGAGGAATAACGTGCTGTTAATGGCATGCGCCGTCGCCTGAGACGTTTCGAGTCGTGCCTTAGGTAATCCGACCATCATTGGCGCAACAACAATCCAATAATGCATCCAGAGAGAATAAAGTCATGCCAAATTCTGCGGCTGGCGAAGCACTGTGAGGTCTTGGGGTCAGTTGTTGTCCGAATAGATAAAAGTGTTCAAAAATTGGATTGCGCTCTCTCTACTGCTGAACTGGCCTCTGATATTGTCACCATTGGTGAATCTCACTTCTACCTCATACTTAATGATCGGCCTGGTTCCGTTGCTTTCGTCATAGGTAGCAATGAAGCAAATGGCCTCTTCAACTGAATTGTAGTCTGTGATCGTGCCATGTAATGGGAGAATTCTGACTAACTCAATCCGCCTATTGACTGCTGCTTCGAGGGCTTGCAGGAATTGGGCCACAGCAGCCAGGTTACTGTCAATGAGACGCCGGGCAACCGTTAGTTGCTGAGTGGCAGATAGGTTTTGCCAGAATTCCACTTTCTGCTTGAAGTCTGCGTCGGGCGTGCTTTCATTATAGTTGGCATCAAGCCCAATCGTTGCAAAAGCTTCTATCACTGATTCATAGGGGAAGTAGAGAACACTGAACCCGCGTGACCGTAGCTGCTGTAATGCTCCAGTGGTGAAGTCGCCCGCAAGGATCGCGCCACAGAAGGGTGCTAATTTCTCGTAGGTAGTCGCCAGGGGCAGAACCGCGCCCTGTATTTCCTGCACCTTGTTTCTTGAGTGTTTGGTATATCGTCTCCAGGCGATTTCAATGAACGCAACTGGAGAGCCTATCTGGTGGGATGTACCGCCTCTTTCAAGTACATAATCCAGATCATGCACATTACGAAAGATGTCGGTCCATGAAACTTTCCTGCTGCTCCGTGCTGGCCGGTCACCTTGTTTGTCTAGATACAAGCCATTTACAGCTGCAAACTGGCGGAGAAGCGGCTCTACGGCACCTTCCAGAATATCACCAATGATCTGCCCAAATTTGTGAGATGGCGATTCACCCATCGTCTATCCTCTTACCCATAGATTGCCCTCATGCAGGGGTACTTGATGCTTCCGGTTTTTCCACTTCACGTTTCGATCTCTTGTCTTCTCAAATTTGAAACTCTGGAATCCGGCAGCCAATGCTAATGATCCAAGCCAACGGTCGACGGGAACGTAAACTCCATACGGGGCTGAATCTCCGATTACAAAGCAGACCGTTGCTCCCTCAGTGGTGACCCGACGTAATGCACCCCATGTCTTAGCCATATCAGTGAAATAGGCTGCAATCATGGTGTGGTAGGGTTTCTTGCCTGCGTGCATCTCTCGTTGTTCTTCGAGTTGGTTGCAGGTTTCGATGATTTCATCGCGGATTGGATCCAGGAGGGGGTTATTCAGAATGTCCTGTGTTTGCGTGACTATTCTTGCGACATGCTGCGTGCACGATCTGACCAGATACTGTCTCACCGAATCTTGCAGGTCTCCCCACCTGGCGATTTCGCCTAAGAAGGTCATTTCGAGGCGGGTCGCATCCGCGTAGTCGTAGTTGTTGGCGTATGGGGGAGAGGTGATGACGATGTCTGCCCAATCTTCAGGGATTGGCTGACAATCCCTGGCATCTGCTTGATGGAGTATTGCGTGAAAACCAGGTTCTTGTTGTTGTCTGCGAAGCATGTCGTGGCTCATTTGGATAATCTTTTGATCGAATGCATCGAAGGGTTCCAGGATTTTGGCCTTGCTTTTCTTGGGTAGGACATATTGCCATTGTGCAGTACCAACTGAGGCGCATTGACGCAGGATTGAGACGAGTGCGAGCCATGTCAGCTCGGATAGGGGCGTACCATCTGCGCTGTTTTGCCAGGCTTGGCGCAAGGCATCGAGTTGTCTTAGATTCTCGTCTGAGAAACACTTGTTGAT
>CAZPTF010000178.1:0-8415 GCA_964589015.1 uncultured Anaerolineae bacterium | reverse complement strand
GTGCCCGGCAGCCGGTAGAACGCAGCACGTTGGTGCGGATTCTCGCCATAACGCAGATCGGTCACTTTCTCCACGGAGATGTCCAGGCAGGCGGGAAATTCCTCCGCGACCTCCACCGTAGCGGACAAATACGCATGGATCGCCGTGTCATAGGCCGCCGTATGGGAAAACGCCTTGGCCGCCAGCGCCCTTCGCTCCGCGAGGGAAAAATCCTGCCGGCTGCGCAACACATCGATCACCCGCGAGTAGTCCGCCGGATCACAGAGCACAACCACAGATGCGAAATTCTTGGCTGCGGCGCGCAACAAGGTCACGCCGCCGATATCGATCTGTTCGAGCGCCTGGTCGAGTGTACAACCAGGCCGCGCCACCGTCAGACTGAACGGATACAGATTCACCACGACCAAATCGATCGGCGCCAGCGACAATTCCGCCAGTTCCGCCAGATGCTGCGGGTCGCGCTTTGCCAGGATACCCCCGTGGATAGCGGGGTGAAGCGTCTTCACCCGTCCACCCAGGATCTCCGGATAGCCGGTGACGCTTTCCACAGTACGCACCGTGACGCCGGCTTCCTCCAGCGTACGCGCCGTGCCACCGGTCGAGATGATCTCTACCCCCCAATCGGCCAGCGCCTGGCCCAGTTCCACCAGACCCGCTTTATTCCACACGCTCAGCAATGCCCTTCCGATCATTTGAACCTCTCCCCCAGCTCGCGGTAGATGTCGTCCCAGGACAGATCGTGGTACGCCATCAGCACCATGAGATGGTACACCAGATCGGCCATCTCATACACCAGCGGCGCAGTGTCCTGGTTCTTCGAGGCGATGATCACCTCCGCTGTCTCTTCCCCAACTTTCTTGAGAATCTTGTCCTGGCCTTCGTTGAACAGGTAACTCGTGTAAGAACCTTCGGGGCGTGCGGTCTTTCGCTCCCGAATCACATCCATCAATCTATCCAGAATCTCCGCATCCATGTCAGCCGTGAAACCTTTCTCAGCACTCAGCACGATCGACATCTAGGTCAATCTGCGAAAGAAACAACTGCGCCGCCCGGTGTGGCAGGCTGGCCCGCGCGGGTGCACCTGAATCAGCAACGTATCGCCATCGCAATCGTACCACATCGCCTCGATCCGTTGCGTGTTTCCGGAAGTCTCGCCCTTGTGCCACAAAATCTGCCGGCTCCGGCTCCAGAAGTGGGTTTCACCGGTCTCGAGACATAACAGCAGCGCCTGCCGGTTCATATAGGCGAGCATCAGGACTTCGCCGCTCTGCACGTCCTGCACGATCGCCGGGACCAACCCGCTTGCTCCCCAATTGACCGCCGAGACCGGGTCGTCGGGGAGGGTTTGCGGCTCTTGCGCGCCCACCTCATTCATCGTCGCACCAGCACACCCTTCTCATCCAAATAGTCCTTGACCTGGCCCACGGACAATTGGCGGTAGTGGAACAGCGACGCCGCCAACGCAGCAGACGCCCCTCCTTCGGCCAACACCTCACGAAAGTGTTCCAACGTCCCCGCTCCGCCCGAGGCAATGACCGGAATCGTAACGGTCGTAGCGATCGCGTGCGTCAATTCCAGCGCATAGCCATTCTGCGTCCCATCGTGGTCCATACTGGTCAATAGAATCTCACCCGCACCGCGCGCTTCGACCTCTTTCGCCCAGGCAAGCGCATCACGTCCCGTCGGCACGCGCCCACCGTTGATGTACACTTCCCAGCCAGCGCCGGCCCGCCGCGCATCGATGGCCACGACGATGCACTGGCTGCCGAACCGCCTGGCGCCCTCGTCCACCAGGTCCGGATTGCGGACGGCGGCGCTGTTCACCGAGATCTTGTCCGCCCCCGCCTTCAGAATGGCACGGATGTCTTCGACCGTACGGATACCCCCGCCGACCGTGAACGGGATGAAAACCGCATCGGCCACACGGCGAACCATGTCCTGGACGATGTCACGCTGCTCGTGAGAAGCCGTGATGTCGAGAAAGACCAGCTCATCGGCCCGTTCCCGATCGTAAACCAGTGCCTGTTCCACAGGATCTCCGGCATCCTGCAGGTTGACGAAATTCACCCCCTTCACGACACGACCGTCCTTCACATCCAAACAAGGAATAATCCGTTTCGCCAGCACCGCACGCTCTCCTTAAGAAGATTAGTAATTGATGTTTCCGCGCGATATGCGTCAGCCGTTGCCCGTTCACGCCTTGTCAGGCGCGGCCTCCCCACCGGCGGATTGGGACGTGTCGCAACGGGCCAAACGGATCGCCTCCGGTAACGCGAGCGCACCGGTGTACAGCGCCTGTCCGACAATCACCCCTTCGATGCCATCAGCGCTCGCCGCGGCGAGCTTGCGGATATCTTCCGCACCAGCCACACCCCCGGATGCAATCACTCGCAGATCCGCCGCGCGAGCCAGCTCGATACACGACCGGACATTGACCCCCGCAAGCGTGCCATCCCGCGAGATGTCCGTGTGCACGACACGCTGCACACCCAGCTCGGCCATACGCCTCGCCAGGTCCACCGCACTCACCTCCGAGACAGTCTTCCAGCCATGCGTCGCCACCATGCCATCCTTGGCATCGATCCCAACGACGATCGCTGCGGAGCCGAAGTGCCGGATCGCAGCTGACACGAGTTGCGGATCGCGGACGGCGACCGTCCCCAGAATTACCCGCGCCGGCCCCAGCGACAACGCCAGCTCGATCGCGTGCAGATCGCGCAATCCACCGCCGAACTGGACCGGGACGTTCACACTCGCAGCGATCTCCGCCATGATTCCGGCGTTCAACGAGTCCTGCCCCAGCGCCCCATCCAGGTTGACAATATGCAGCCAGGATGCGCCCTGCGCAATCCATTGATTGGCGATGGCCACCGGATTGTCCGAGTAGACGGTCTCATCTTCGAACTTGCCTTGAACCAGACGGACACAACGCCCTTTCCGCAGATCAATCGCCGGGAAAATAATCATGCCGCGCCGGCCACCTTCGCAAAATTCCCAAGCAGCGTAAGTCCAACGTTCTGGCTCTTTTCCGGGTGGAACTGCGCGCCGAAGAGCTGGTCACAGCCGAAAACCGACACGAAATCGCATCCGTAATCGGTCGTCGCCAGAACGATGTCCTCATCAGCCGGCAGTACACAGTAAGAATGGACGAAATAGGCGAAAGCACCTTCTTCCACGCCATCCAACAGGACGTGCGCGCGCCGGGGGTGAATCTGATTCCAGCCGATGTGCGGTACCGTTAAGCCCGGTCCGGCGGGAAGCCGTACGATCTTGCCCGGCAGGATTCCCAGACCGTGGTGTGCCCCCATCTCCTCACTTTCGTCGAACAGCAGCTGCATACCCAGACAAATCCCCAACAGCGGGATCTTCCGTTCCGCCACGTCGCGGATGACTTCATCCAGCCCGCTACGGTGCAGGATAACCATCGCATCACCGAAAGCGCCAACGCCCGGCAGGATAACCCCTTGCGCATCTCGAATGACGTGCTTATCGTCGGTAACTACTGCGTCCGCACCCACATGCTCGAGCGCCTTCTGCACGCTACGCAGATTGTTCACGCCGTAATCCACAATCGCGATCACTTCTCCACTCCTCACGAAACGGTCAAGATATGCTTCCTTTGGTCGATGGGACCATGCCGGCCTTGCGCGGATCGATCTGCACCGCCGCACCCAGACAACGGCCCAGCGCTTTGAACACGGCCTCGGCGATATGGTGCGCGTTGCCGCCATACAGCAGCTTCACGTGCAGACAGAGCCCGCCGTTGACGGCCAGCGCCTGCAGGAATTCCTTGATGAGCTCGACGTGGAACTGGCCGATTACCGGCTGGGGAAAAGCGACGTCATACACCAGCATCCCCCGTCCCGATATGTCCACAGCCACCAGCACCAACGCCTCATCCATCGGCAGAACGTGATGCGCGTAACGCACGATCCCGCGTTTGTCGCCGAGGGCTTCCTTCAGCACCTGCCCGAGACAAATGCCGATGTCCTCGACAGTATGGTGGTCGTCCACCTCGATGTCACCTTGCGCGCGCACAGTCAGGTCCAGCAAACCGTGCATGGCAACGTGAGACAACATGTGATCCAGGAATGGAACGGCGGTGGATAACTCGTATTGCCCGCTCCCATCCAGGTTTACCGCAACGTGCACATCCGTTTCGCTCGTCTGCCGGTCGATTTTCGCTGTTCTCACTGGCATATCTGCTCACCACTCCTTCGCACCAGGCCACGCACGAGGCCAACGCCGGTCGCTTCCCGCCGGACTCAGCCGATCCCAAACACGATCCTGGCTTGATTCCCAATCGCGTCCAGACGCTCCGCCACCTCATCCCGGCCCATCTCCGCCAATTCCGCAGACATCGCCGCGATGATATCGAAGAACTCGTCGTTCACCAGCTCCTTGTTCTGCTGCAGCATCCTGGTCCGCGCCGCAGGCTCGTCTTCGTCGGCCAACTGGTTGATCAATTTGACGACCGGCGGAGCATTTTCCTGCACGACGCGCACCGCCAGAGTACCGATGCGCTGCAACGCTTCGACCGCTTCTTTCTGGCCCGCCTGCGCCGCCTGCTGCGCATTCGCTGACAAGACGGTAAAGAACGCTTCGTCGAGTGACGCTGCTTCCTCACGCAGCACGGACTCCGGCTCGCGGGACTGCAACAGCTTCTTCAGCAATTCCGCACGGGCTGTCAGGATCGTTTTCATTTCTTCGTCTTGCCGCTCGGATACCGTGAGAATCTGCTCGCGGCGCGCTTTCAATCGCTTGGCTTCCTCCGCTGTTGCTCCCTCGATTTTGCGGGTGAATTCCTGGAAAAATGCGTAATCCAGGAATGGGCGGCCCGAGCGCACCAACGCATCGACTTCCGTTTCGTCCTTCGCGTCCACCAACCGCTTCAGGAATTCCTCTTTGGTCGCCGCAACCTCTTCGCGGAGCTTCTGCTCGGCTTCCATGATCTCGCGACCTGCCTGAGTCAGCGGCAACAATGTGCGGCGCAAAGACAGCAGGATTTGCAGGCTCTCACTCTGTTGCTCGGCCTGGGCCGCCGAGATGACCGCCGCGAGCAGCTGGAAGAACTCGTGATCGAACAACGTTTCGTTCTCCGCTACCAGCGACTTGATCTTCTCCTCATCCGCCTGTGCCTCCAACAGCTGTTCGATCAGCGCAATCTTGGCCCGCTGCGCCTCAATCATCTCCTTGGTGATCCCATCCGCCTCGAGAATAGCCTCGATCATGCTTTCCAGCGTCAGAAACATCTTGGGCTGAAACAGATAGGCCTTGCGTTTTTCCGCGGGTAGGCGGTTCAGCAGTGCGTTGGTGAGGGTTCCGATCATCTTCTGCGTATCGTTACCGCCCAGACTCGTGTTCGCCGGCGTCAGACAGAACAGCAACCCCTTGTCGCCATCGTGATACAAGAGCGGCGTCGTAAGCCCAACGACATTCCGGCAACTCGGACACGGGAACAAGTTCAGTTGGCCCTGTAGCAGCCTGTTCTTCAGATCCGGACGTTCGTCGACGTCGATGATGTTTTCCACCGGGACGGTGAAACGTGTCTGGCACACCGGACATTGTATCGAAGCACCTTGTTGACCAATTGCCATAATGAATCCTTTCTCAACTTATCTATATGTTACGCAGAGCTTCCAGCAGCACATCCGTTTGTTCGGGCATTCCGACACTGATCCGAATGGAATCGGCAATACCCGGTTTATCGTAGTAACGGACCAGAATTCCGCGCGTCTCCAGGCTGTGCTTGAGAGCCAGCGCGTCGCGCCCCACGACGTTGCAGAGAATGAAATTCGACCGGCTGGGATACGGGTGTAAGAACGGAATGGTCTGCAACAACCCATAGAGCCGTTCTCGTTCCTGAATGATCCGCTGGACGTTGCCATGCAAATACTCCAGATCTTCCAGCGAGGCCAAAGCCGCCGCCTGCGCCGCGACGTTGATGTTGTAGGGCTGTTTGATTTTCCAGGCATGAGCGATGATCGCGTGCGGAAACACCCCGTAGCCGATGCGCAGACCGGCCAAACCCGCCCATTTGCTGAACGTCCTGAGCACGACGAGATTCGGGTATTGCGGCACCCAATCAGCAACCGTTTCCCCGCTGAATTCGGCGTACGCCTCATCCACCACAATCACGGCAGGCAACCGCAACAGCCGCTGCAGGTCCGCAGCCGCGATCAGGTTCCCGTCCGGATTGTTCGGCCGGCAGATGAAAACGAGCTTGATCCGTCCCGTTCCGGACGCAACACGCGCGTCGCTGAAGCAGGACTCGATGGCCGCGAGATCCACGGCGAAATCCACCTGGCGCGGGACATCGATAACGCGCGCCCCACAGATCCCGGCCAGAAACGAGTACATCCCAAAAGTGGGCGGACAATTGACCACCGCATCGCCCGGCTCGACAAACAGGCGCAACAGCAGATCGAGGAGCTCATCCGACCCGTTGCCACACAACAAGTGGGATTTGTCGACGCCGGCATACTTTTCCAGCGCCGCACGCAACAACATCTGCCCGGGGTCGGGATAGATGTGTTTGTACGGGAACTCGGCTATCGCTTGAATGGCCTTCGGGGACGGGCCATACGGATTTTCATTGGCATCCAGCTTGACGAGCTCTTCCGGGGCAAAGCCCAGCTTCGCGCTGAGCACCTCGAACGGGATGATCGGCGTATACTCCTCCAGCTCGCTGATATCGGAACGAATGAGCTGCCGCATCGCAGTGTCCATCACAACCCTCTCCCCCACCACGCGAAAGTACCGTCGTCGTCGCTACCATGCGCGGTCCAGCGATCGCAGATTCCACACCAGCAACCGCCTGGCTGCACCTTACCCTCCAATGCGGTAGCGGACTGCCCTGGCATGCCCATCCAACCCCTCCCAATCCGCAATTTCGGCTGCTGCGCTCGAAATATCCTGCACTTCTTCCGCCGCAATCCCAAAGACGTTCATGACCTTGACGAAATCCAGGACGTTCACAGCCGAGCTGAAACGTGCCGTCCCGCCGGTCGGCATGATGTGGCTCGGTCCGACCACGTAATCGCCGAGCGCCTCCGAGGCCATCTCCCCAAGGAACACGCCCCCCGCATTCTCGACCTGGTTCAGCCACTTGAGCGGGTCTTCCACCACGAGACAGAGATGCTCCGGTGCATACGCATTGGCGAGTTGCAGCGCTTGCGCGAGTGATTCGGTCAGCACGATACCACCCCGCCGGCTGAGCGATTGCAGCGCGATATCCTGGCGTGGGAGATCGGCAAGCTGCTTGGTCACCTCTACCTGCACTTGCAGCGCCAGGCTGGAAGACGGAGTCAGCAATATCGCCGACGCGAGCACATCGTGTTCCGCCTGGGCAATCAGATCGGCGGCGACCCACTGCGGCCGCGCCGCTTCGTCAGCCACGATCAGTGTTTCCGTCGGGCCGGGCAGCCCGTCGATGCCGACCTGCCCATACAGCTCGCGTTTGGCAAGGACCACGAACAGATTGCCAGGCCCCACAATCTTATCCACGGCTGGGACCGTGTGGGTGCCATAGGCCAGCGCAGCGATGGCCTGTGCGCCTCCGACGCTGAACACCGCATCGACCTCAGCGATACGCGCCGCGGCAAGAATCGCGGGCGCGACTTTGCCCGTGCGATTCGGTGGGGTCGTGACGTACACCTGACGTACGCCGGCGACACGCGCCGGGATCGCTGCCATCAAAACCGAAGAGGGATACGATGCGGACCCACCCGGAACGTATACGCCCACGCGCTGCAAAGCCCGAACCACCTGGCCGAGCCCACCACGCTCTGTCTGCTCGACCCACGACCTGACCTGATGCGCTTTCTGCGCCAGATGAAAGTTCCGGATCCGCTCCGCAGCCAATTGCAGCGACTCGCGCAGACTCTGCGGCGTCTCGTCCCAACCCTGCTCCAATTCGGCTTCGCTCACCCGGAAGTCAGCAACCGTCACACCGTCCAGTTGCTGTGTATACCCTTTCAGCGCACGGTCGCCAAACTTCTGCACATCCTCCAGGATCTGCTTGACCGCCTGCACGGGTGTCAGCGGCTTTCCAAAGAGCGTAGCAATGCGTTCCGCCACATGACTGGGAACCTCGACGTCGTCGAACGACATCCGTTTCAGGATCGTCGCGCGCGCCTGCTCCGGATCGCGAATAATCGCTATAGACATGGTCCCTTCATCACCTTTCTGACTGTGCCGGACATTCTCAGAGGGGTATCCAACGGATACCCCTCTTCTTCGAGCCATACCCAGATTCCTCACAACCGAGGCAAGTTTACTTAAAAACTACAGCACTTAATATATCAGAACAGAATCGAAAAGTCAAGGCCATTGGGAACCCGGGATGCCGCCAGTATCTTTGGCGACAAGTGTAGTGCCTTTGACACGACCAATGCGCCGGAGAGCACGCCCACT
>CAZPTF010000177.1:6197-8433 GCA_964589015.1 uncultured Anaerolineae bacterium | reverse complement strand
CCCCTACCGGTGGTAGCAAAATCATCGCAACAGCGAACGGCAGAGCCAACCCCCAGACCACGATCTTCCGCCGCGTGTAGGTCACGGCGGCAGTGCCGCTGTTGACCACATTCAGCAACGGGCACGTTGCACGCCCAGCGCTTCCAGCGCCGCCAACCCGGCTCGCAAGCCCATCGGCATGGCCGGACACTTGTGTCCGTTAAAGGCCAGTCCCAACTCCAACAAAGCTTGAGTATCCGTGTTCATTTCGATTGCCTCCAAGATGATCCGCTGCTAACGTTCGAAATCCGCTTACGGGCACTGTACGATGCCCTGGGCCCACAGGCAGTCGCCGCACACCGGCGCGGGGTCACCGAAGCAGTTCTCCTGGTTGGACTCGGACAACTGGCAGCCGCCGCAGTCGATGCACGGTGAGAACTCGAATTTCTTGACCCGCTCGCGGAAGCCGCGGTACGTGTCATCGTTCCAGATTTCGCCCAGGCTGCGCGCGTGGACCGAGCCGAAGCTGTGCGCGACGATGTGCTTGTAGCGCCCCAGCACGTAGCACGGGTACGAGTGCAGCAGCGGCATGCACGGCGCGATCTCGCCGTCCCAGCGCACGAATGCGACTCCCTCGCGCACGAAACGGCAGGTGTTGCGCTTCGCGTTCCAGTCGAGGCCGGGCATGTCGACGTTGACCCGCCCGATGCTCAGCCGGCGTAGCACTTCCGAGATCTCCGGTGTGCGATCCAACGGTGGCATGATGACCAGCGGGTCGCTGCGGTTCTCGCCGATCCTGATAGGGTAGGTGGAGGTGACCAGCGAGCTGTACAGGATCTGGTCTTTCATGTCCTCCGTGTGCGGGAGCAGGTTCGTGACCATGATGAAGGACGCGCGCAGTTGCGGCGCCATGCGTTTGAGCAACAGCAGATCTTCCAGGTTGTCCTTCATCGCGACGAAGGAGATGCCGACGTCGGGCGTGCGCTGCCGCAGCTTGTGCCGCGCCGCTGCCAGCGTCCGCAGATTGCGCAGGACAACGTTCAGATCGGAACCCTCGCGGATGGTGTCGTAGGTGGATTCGTGCGCCCCGTCGATGGAGACGACGAGCAGATCGAGCCCCGAGGCGACGATGCGCTCGCAGTTGGCTTCGCTGAGCAGCGTGCCGTTTGTAATCATCTCGGCGCGCAGCCCCAACGCCTTGACCCGTGCGATCATGTCGAATATTCTGGGGTGGGTCAGCGGTTCGCCGTAGCCGCCAAAGTGGACGGTTTGGACCGCCGGCAGCTCCTGCAGCCCGGCGAGCACGCGCGCGAACGTCTCGTCCGCCATCATCCCGTCCCGTTCATCCCACACGTTGCGCACGCAGGTCTGGCAGTTCAGGTTACAGGCATTGGTCGCTTCGATGTATAGCTTTAACAGATTGTCGTCCACCCGGCGCCAGGTGATTCCGGTCTCGGTCGGTTCGAGGAGCCACTCGGTCCCCGGCAGGAGTCCCAGGCTCTTCGCCGTGCCGTTCTGGAACAGCGAAAGGGTGGATTCGTCGATGGTGATTCTCAGCGATTGCTTCATGACACGTCTCGTACTCCTTAAGGTATCTGCCCAACAGCCATTGGGTGATTCAGCGCACAGTTGTTATTCACCGCCGAGGCGCGGAAGCACGGAGATCATATCCCTTGTTGCTCTTCTCAGTGCACTCTGTGGCTCCGTGGTTCAGAGTTCAGTCCTGGCAACGATCTCACCGCCGAGGCGCGGAGGCGCGGAGGTCCTCTCGTGTCTTTCTCCGCGTTCTCTGCGTCTCGGCGCGAGCTATTGTTCATTCCTCTGTGTGCTCCGTGCCTCCGTGGCCCAGGCCACTGTGTTCGATGCATAGACAGGTCCGCCCGGCGGCAGCGCCGGATGAATCCGGCTTGATCGCACTCACACTGTTGAAGCCCGATTCATCGGGCGCCGCCGAATAGCGCGGGGAATTCATCCCCGTGCGGCCACGCCGCGCCAGCGATCTCACCGCTGAGACGCGGAGGCTCGGAGAGAGACAAGAACACTGCTCCGCGTCTCCGTGTCTCTGCGGTGAACAAGACGTCGTGAGGTCAGCCGCGCACAAGCCATGCTTGCGCACTCCATGGCGGCGGGCGCGATTCATCGCGCCCCTACGTCGCTCCCCGTGCGGCCACGCCGCGCCAGCGACCTCACCGCGGAGGCGCAGAGGCTCGGAGAGAGACAAGAACACTGCTCCGCGTCTCCGTGTCTCTGCGGTGAA
>CAZPTF010000177.1:0-6097 GCA_964589015.1 uncultured Anaerolineae bacterium | reverse complement strand
GAGGCTCGGAGAGAGACAAGAACACTGCTCCGCGTCTCCGTGTCTCTGCGGTGAACAAGACGTCGTGAGGTCAGCCGCGCACAAGCCATGCTTGCGCACTCCATGGCGGCGGGCGCGATGAATCGCGCCCCTACGTCGCTCCCCGTGCGGCCACGCCGCGCCAGCGATCTCACCGCTGAGACGCGGAGGCCTGCTTGCGGCTGTCTCCGCGTTCTCCGCGTCTCTGCGCGAGTGATTGTTCATCCCCTTGTGGGCGCCGCGCCTCCAAATAGCGTCTTTCTGAAATAGAACGCCAGGTTCACCAGACCGATCATCACCGGCACTTCGACCAGCGGGCCGATCACGGCGGCGAATGCCGCCCCCGAGCTGATGCCGAACACGGCGACTGATACGGCGATCGCCAGCTCGAAGTTGTTGCTGGCGGCAGTGAATGCTAACGTGGTGCTCTTACGGTAGCCGGCACCGATCGCCTTCCCCATGTAGAAGCTGACCACGAACATTACGACGAAGTAGATCAGCAACGGGATGGCGATGCGCACGACGTCCAGCGGAATCTGCACGATCAGGTTACCCTTCAGGCTGAACATCACGATGATCGTGAACAGCAGGGCGATCAGGGTGATCGGGCTGATTTTGGGAATGAACTGGCTATGGTACCATTCCTTACCTTTGGCGCGGATCAGAATGAAGCGCGTCAGGATGCCGGCGATGAACGGGATGCCCAGATAGATGAACACACTCTGCGCGATCTCGCCGATGCTGATTTCGACCAGGCTGCCTTGCAGCCCGAACCACGTCGGCAGCACGGTGATGAACACGTACGCATAGACGCTGTAGAACAGTACCTGGAAGATACTGTTGAATGCCACCAATCCGGCAGCGTATTCGGGGTCGCCTTCGGCGAGATCGTTCCACACGATCACCATTGCAATGCAGCGCGCCAGGCCGATCATAATCAGGCCGACCATGTAGTCTGGCATGTCCGCCAGGAAGACGATGGCGAGGACGAACATCAGGATTGGCCCGATGATCCAGTTTTGCACCAGCGAGAGCCCCAGCACCTTCCAGTTGCGGAAGACATCACCCAGCTCCTCGTAGCGGACCTTTGCCAGTGGGGGGTACATCATCAGGATCAGCCCGATCGCGATGGGGATGTTGGTCGTGCCGACCTGGAACTGGTTGATGAACCCTTCGACCTGGGGTACCAGGTAGCCCAGGCCGACGCCGACGGCCATCGCCAGGAAGATCCACAATGTCAGATAACGGTCCAGCGTCGACAGCTTACGCACTGCACGCGCACTTTCTATCGATTTTGTACCCGAAGATAAGGAAGCCATCTCTTGTCTATTCTCCTTTGCTTTCTGTCTGCTATGTATAGCGGGTGTCCACTTCCTCCACCCATGATTTTATTCGTTGTTCGATCTGATCGCGGATTTCCCGAAATTTCGCCAGTTTCTCCGCTTCGGTGCCCTGAAAAGCGACCGGATCCTCGAAAGGCCAATATTTACGTTGGCTGACTCCGGGAAAGATCGGACATTTGGCCTCCGCATTGGCGCAAACCGTAATCAAGAACCCGAAGTGTTCCTTGCCGAGATACTGGCTCACCGGTTTCGAATGCTGGTCGCTGATGTCGATGCCGACTTCTTCCAGCACCTTGATCGTGTACGGGTGGATCGGCTTCGGCTCGAGCCCTGCACTGAAAGGGATGAGCACCTCGCTTCCGTACTTTTTCGTGAACGCTTCGGCCATCTGACTGCGCGCCGAATTACCGGTGCACAGAAACAACACCTTGATTTTCTTTTCCACTGGTCACCCCTTTCTGTTTGAAATTGCGATCAGTCAGGCCCGTTCTCAGCCGTGTGCTTGTTGGGTGCGTCGTCTGGTGTTGTCTCAGGCCAGCGCCTGGACGGCTTGTTCCATTTCCTCGTGCAACACGGTGTTTATGATATCCAGCACTTCGAAGACACGTGCATCCACGACGTCGTACATCACCCGGCTGCCATCGCGATAGGACCGGACGAGTTGGCTGCCACGCAGCACCGCCAGGTGTTGCGCGATGTTCGATTGGCGCAACCCCAGTGCCGGTTCGATCTCGCAACTGCAGATCGCGCCGTTGCGCATCATCTCCAGAATCGCGATGCGTGTTGGATGAGACAGAGCTTTGAAAGCCCGTGTCTGCATTCTGAAAGCACGTTCGCTCATCGTACTCCCTCCTTGTTCAGTCTGGTGTATTTCGGAGTAAGGGACGAACTGTCATCCTGAGGAGCGGAGCGACGAAGAATCTCTGTCTCAGGCGGGAGTTGAGACCCTTCGCCTGCGTCTCAGGGTGACAGGGCATGGCTTCTGCCCCGAATTTGAAATACACCTGTTCGGCCCGTTGCAAACCTACCTCAGCCTAACGCCCCGCTAAGCAGCGATTCGATCTCCGCCTTGCTCGGTAGCCGCCCGGAGGACAATACCTGCCCATCCACGACCAGTCCCGGCGTGGCGGCGATTTCGTAAGCCATGATGTCGTCGATGTCCGTGACTTTGGTGAACGTTGCGTCGATGCCCATCTCCGTCGTGACTTCCCGTGTGATCTGCTCCAATCGCTTGCATTTGGGGCAACCCATGCCCAAAATTTTGATGTCCATCTGTTTTCCTTTCATTTACCTTTGATTGTATCACCATCATCCCACAAACCAGCCGAAGATCAGGCCTGCCAGCGTACTGCACAGCGCTACCAGACCGACATAGACCCAGGTTTTTGTCTTGCCGATCACCTTTGCGGTCACCAGGATGCTCTGGATACTCAGTTCCGGGTCCGCCATCAGGTAAGCGAGCAGGGGACCGCGGTGCATTCCCAGGTCCAGGAACATGTTGGCGATAGGCACTTCCACGAGCGTCGGGAAGTACATGAACACACCAAACACGACGCCGACGACATTGGCGAGGAGGGTGTTTTGCCCTGCGATTGTCTCGATCAACGTTGGCGGGATGATGACCCGTGCCACTCCGGCGGCGAACACACCTACGATAAGCAGTGGGAAGATTTGTTTGACGAAACGCCATGTTTCCCACAGCCATTCCTGGACTTCGTGGGGTTCCAGCTTCTTCCACGCGACCCAGACGATAGCAAAAATAACGAGCAGTTCGCCCCAGAAACGCCCGGTGAAATATACCATCAGGCTGTCCGGTCCACTCGCCATGCGCACAGCGGCGATGAGCAGGGTCAGCGCGGCAAATGCGAGCGCGATCCATGACCAGACGTTGAACCCTTCATCGATGTGGTTCAGGCCCAACCAGGCGGTCACGGCGATGATCGCGAGCATGACGATGAGCAGTAGACCCTGGACTGAGACTCCCTCCTGACCCAGCGTCGCGTCGTAGGGGATCAAGCTATCCAACGTGGCCTGCAACTGGTCCGTACCTGGCACAGGCAGTGCGACCGCGGCGTACGCGTTGGTGAACAGGCCAATCCCGAGCGTACCGACGATCAGCAGTGCGAGCAGCAACAGCATGAAGGCGACGATCGCGGGCTTGACGCGCGCTTGTCCCGCAAACATGCGGCCATTCACGGTGTCTTCGTTATGCGCCTGATCGTCCCTGGCGAAGAGTAATGCCATGACCAGGCCAATGCCGATGCCGAAGACGATAGACAAGACCACACGGGCTGTGGCGATGTCCATGCCGATAGCGACGCCGGTGTAAGTCACGGCGAGAATGTTGATTGCCGGTCCGACGAACAGGAAGGTGATCGCCGGGCCCAGCCCAGCCCCTTTTTTGTAAATCCCCGCAAACAGTGGCAGAATGGTACACGAACACACCGCGAGCACGAAGCCGCCGATTGCGGCCATCGGGTACGACAACCACTTCGGCGCATCCTTACCCAGGTAATGGGTGATCGTCTCCTTTGGTATGAGCGCGGTCATCGCCCCGGCGATGAAGAACGCGGGCACGAGACAAAGCAGCACGTGTGCAGCCAGGTACGATGCCAGGCTGCCGAATCCTGCTTGCAACATATCAATGACGGGTATTGTGAATGGCAAGTGACCTCCCGAATTCCCTGAAACCGCTATGCAAGTTTCATGATAGTCGTATATTCGAATTTGCGAATACAATTATAGTCGAATTGTCTCACATGTGATGTAATCTGGATTACGTTGCAGGAGTACGTGAAGTTACGGATGGTGTCGGTGCCGTACAAGAGGCCGGCCCTCTCCCTCTTGCGAGGTGAGGGGGAGAGGGCCGGTGTAGGTGATTTTGTGTGCCCGTCGCCATGCGATCGGCGATGAAGTTGCTAGGCTACTTATTCCGGCAAGGTGAGCAGCCACAGGTTGTGGTCGCGGGCGGAGACGAACACGAGCTTGCGCCCATCAGGCGAGACCGCCCAATCCCCATCGTTGACCTTGAACGCGGGGTCGTCGGGGCCATGCAGCAGGCGTGTCTCCTGTGTGGCCGCGTCGAGCTCCCATAGTTCGTGATTCGTTGCGGCGAACTGCAGCGGGATCAGCAGCAGGCGGTGATCGTCGCGCCACTGATATGAACCGAACAGCTCCGGCGTCACCTGGAAGCGCGCCGAGCCATCCGTCCGCGCGACCCACAGACCGTTTACCGTTGGGTCGGGGTTCGGCGCCACGTAGTAGGTGACCCATGAGCCATCCGCCGACAGGATCTGCCCGCGCAGGTTGTCGGCGCGGGCGAGCTCGGTGAGCGTCCCGTCGGGGACGGACAGGCGATAGAGCACGCGCTCCAGCGTGCTCGGCGTATCGCGGCCACTGATGAGCAGCGCATCGTCCGAGATCCAGCCGCTGACGCTCGCGCCGTTCAGCACGGCGAGCTGTGTCTCGTTGCCGCCATCCAGATCGGCGATCCAGATGCGACTCGTGCCGCCGCCAGTCGACGCACTACCGCGCGACCAGGCGATGCGCGTCTCGCCCGGCGAGATCGTCACCGACGCGCCTTGCGCGGGTACGGTCCAACGGGTTCCGTCGGCGACGCGCTCCAGCGTCGTCGCACCGGGCTGCAGATCAATGACGTAGTCCATTCCCGGCGAGTACAGCGCAATGCGCGGCGTGACCAGCGCAGGCTGCAGCGGGCTGGCCGTGTCGACGCCGTAGATACCTGCCGGCGCCGACTCGTCGGGCTTGTCGATGAACAGCACCTGACGCGAATCCTCCGACCAGAACGGACGCGTGCAGCAGCCGTCCGCGGTCAGCGGGGCGAGGTGGGTGGCGGCCTCGGGTACGTCCGCGCGCACCGGCAGCCACACGGCGGCCAGCAGCAGGAGCGTTGCGGCCGCCAACGCCAGGCGAAATTGGGTGGTGTGCAGTGTCGTTTTCATGTTATCCTCACTCAGCGTGGCCCCGCGTTCCAGTCGGGCGGCCACGGGTTGTCGAAATCGTTGAGAATTGGCCCACCGGTGACCGCTTCCGGTTGGTCCTCGATGTGCTGCCACTGGCGCGGGTTGTCCAGGTTATACTCGAAGCCGGGACCGAACGAGCCGATCAGCGCCAGGTTGTCCCAATCGGCGTCGATCAGCGTCGCCGGGTTGTACTTCCACACGTGTTGCAGGTCGCGGATCTCCAGGTGCAGGTGCGGGCGGCCACGGCAGGTGCTGCTCGCCGAATCGCCGCTCAGGGCGATCAACTCGCCCTGCTTCACTTCTTGGCCGACGGTCAGCTCCGGCGGCTCCAGCAGATGCCCGTAGAACGAGGCGTATTCCTCGGTCGGGTGGTCGATCATCAGGTTGTGCGGCGGCGAGCCGAAGTTCTGATTGTCTACGGCGAAGACCACGCCGTCGGCGATGGCGACGATAGGGGTACCGCACGGTGTGCTGAAGTCCACGCCGAAGTGGATGCCGCCGCTACGCACGTAGGTGCGGTTACGCTGGCGGTACGCGCCGAGCGTGTTGCCATAGGGCTGCCCCAGCAGCCAGGTCCCCGGTCCGGGCGGATCCTGAAACGGCAGGATGAATGGCCGCGCGGGGGCCTCCGCGTCCTCCTGCGCCACGGTGGCGCCAGGCACGGATGCGGCGATCGCCAGCACCATCAGGGGAATCGCCGCCCAGGTGAGCAATCGTGTCCGAGTCGATGTGTGCATGGTTGATGTACTCCTT
>CAZPTF010000176.1:0-8485 GCA_964589015.1 uncultured Anaerolineae bacterium | reverse complement strand
TTCAGCTTCACCACGGATGTCTTCTTCTTTGTTGGCACAAGTCTATGCGCACCCGCCAGATCCGCGCCATTCTCATTCGCACAGGCCCGCGCGTCGCAGCGACAAAGGCGGTACACACAGAAAAGCCCTCCCCCGGAAGAACGGGGGAGGGTTGGGGTGGGGGCTGTGAACCTCCTCACCCGCCGCGCGCATCGGCACGGATCAGTTTCAGCGCCTCCGCAGGTGACTTGCGCTCTCGCACCACCGCGCAGATCGCTTTGGTCATCCCGACGGGATCTTTGTGTTGGAAGATGTTTCGTCCCACTGAAACACCGATCGCACCGGCCTGCATACCTTCGTCCAGTTTTTCCAGCGCATCCAGGTCCGAGACCTTCGAACCTCCGGCTACCACGACAGGAACGTTGGATACTTGCACGATTTCCGCGAACTCCTCGATAGAGCCGGTCCAGTTAGCCTTGACGATATCGGCGCCCAGCTCTACACACAGGCGCGCGCTGCGTTTCAGGTACTCGTAACCCAAACTCGATGCATATTCCGACGCTTCTTCCGTGTAAGCGTTCGGGAACTCGGCTTCCGCGATGAACGGCATACCCCAGCGGTCGCATTCGGCACCGAGTCCGCCCACCCACGAGATCACCTCCGGCTCGTTGGTGTACGTGAACGGGATCATCGCGACGATCGCGTCGGCGCCCAGCTCCACCGCATGTTCGACCGTAGCCGTCTGCACCTCCAGGAACGGCGTCTCGTAATGAGTGCACGAAGCCGAAACCTTCAGCGCCAACCCGACGTTGTTGTTAACCGTCAGCAACGGTGCGCACATCTTTGCAAACCCGCGTGCCAGAAACACCACGTTCGCCCCGCCTTCGACCACTGCCTCCACCATCGGCCGCGGATCTTCGATACCCGGCAGGACCTTCGGAGCGCTGGTACCGTGTGAGATTGCGAACATCACGGCTGTCCCGGTCGCCGGATCGAGAATCCTGCGCATTCTCAATGCTTTGCCTGTACTTGACATTGTCCTCTACCTTCCTTATGAATGATGTGAGTATCTGCGACCTCGCCTCATTTCCCGCGACGACGCAGGCTGTCCAAAATCACGGCAATGACGATGACACATCCGGTCACGACCATCTGCCAATAGGGCGAGACGCCCAGCAGATTGAGTCCGTTATGTAGAATGCCGATGATCAATGCACCCGCCAGGGTAGCGAGAATCTCGCCCTGCCCACCCGCGAGGCTGGTTCCACCCAACACGGAAGCAGCAATCACCTGCAATTCGTAGCCCTGCCCCACAATCGGTTGTCCGGATGCCAACCGTGAAGACCAGATCACCCCGCTCAGTCCAGCCAGGAGTCCCATAATCCCCAGCGCCCACATTGTTACCATTTTCGTGTTGATCCCGGACAACTTGGCCGCTTCCAGATTGCCGCCAGTGGCGTAGATATAACGCCCGAAAGTGGTGTGGGACATAACGAACCAGCCGATGACGTACACGAGCAGCATGATGATGATCGGGACCGGAATGTCCAGGATGAATCCACCCCCCAGCCACTTGTACGAATCACCCATGCCCCAGACAGGCCGTCCGCCGGTGATGAGGAACCCGACTCCGCGAATCGCCGTCATACTACCCAACGTAATCAACAGACTGGGAACGGTAAAAGCGACCGTCAAGACACCATTGATCAGACCGACGATCAGCCCGATCAGACATCCCGCAAGCAGATACACCGGCAGCGGCGCACCCGCCGAGGCCACCATCGCGGCCACCACGCCCGACAGCGCTACTGTCGCGCCGACCGACAGGTCGATCTGGGCACACATGATGACCATCGTCATGCCCACTGCCATGATGCCGAAGATCGAAATCTGTCTCAGCACATTCAGAATGTTGGCCAGGCTGAGAAACGCCGGGTTGAGCACTCCAAACAACACGATCAGCGGAATGAGCACAAAGATAATCCCATATCGTTCCGTGATGAGACTGAAGTGGTGGTGGGCTGAGCCCCGTTGCTTGACCTTCTCCGTCGATATTTGCGTCATTCTACACTCTCCCTTTCGATACCCTTACAAATAGGGCCGCATCTTCGTCGTCGATGTCCGCATTCTCCGCCGGACATCCTGTGTACAGCTGGTGGTGGCTAAACCGGTACTGCCTCTTCGTTTACACCTTCATGATGCGACAACAACTGAATGATGCCATTCTCGGTTACTTCCGCGGCACTGAATTGGCCCAGAAACTGCCCATCGCGCATAACCACCACACGGTCGCTCATTTCCATGATTTCGGGGAGTTCGGATGAAACCATGACCACCGCCAACCCCTGTTGCGCCAACTCGCGTATCAGGCGGTGGATCTCGGCTTTTGCACCGACATCGATCCCCCGCGTAGGCTCATCCAGCAACAATATCTTGGGTCTGGTGCTCAGCCACTTCGCCAGGATGACTTTCTGTTGGTTGCCTCCTGAAAGGGATTTGATCTTGACGTCAGGCGAAGGGGTTTTGATATCCAAAGATTTGATGAATCCTTCGACGTCCTGCTTCACAACACCTTTGTCGATATAACCGAACAGACGCGAAATGTTGCGCAGGTTTGCGATAGTCATGTTGTCCTTCACGGTCATTTCGGGGAAGATCCCCTCTTTCTTTCTCTCTTCGGGGACCAACCCCAGGCCAAAACGTAGCGCGTCGCGCGTAGATTCGATACTTACTTGTTTGCCATTGACGAAAATAACACCACTGTCTTTCTTATCCGCCCCGAAAACCGCACGGAGGAATTCGGTGCGTCCAGCGCCCATCAGTCCGAAAATTCCCAGAATCTCCCCCTCGCGTACAGACAGATCGAGATCCTTGAGCACCGTCCCGCGATTCAGCCCCTGGACCTCCAGGGCCACCGCGCCGAACTCATGCTCTTTTCGTTTGTCTTCAGCGAAGAACTCGTCGACCGACCGGCCGATCATCATCGTGGTTATCTGCTGCATATCCGTGTTCGCCGTGGGCAAGGTATCGACCAGACAGCCGTCGCGCAATACCGTCACACGATCACAAATGTCAAAAATCTCCGCAAGCTTATGAGAGATGAAGACGATACTGATACCGTGATTCTTCAGATCGGCAACGATCTCGAAGAAAGTGCTGACCTCTTGAGCTGTCAATGCCGATGTCGGCTCGTCCATCAAGATGATACGTGCATCACTGGAGATCGCTTTCCCAATCTCCACCATTTGTGCTTGGGCGACACTCAAGCGGCTCACCGGCGTACGCGGATTCAGCAACCCATCGAGCCGAAGTTTCTTCAAGATTTCCTCTGTCCGTCTATTCAACTCTGGCCAATCAATCAGGAAGCGCGGATTTCGCCTGGGAGCATGCCCCATGAACATGTTCTCCGCCACACTGAGATACGGACAAAGGGAGAGCTCCTGGTGAATTACACTGATGCCCAACTGCTGCGCATGGATGGGGGACTGGATATCGACGAGTTGATCGCCCAGGCGCATTTCACCGTCGTCTTTGCGATACACGCCGGTGATGATCTTGATCAGGGTCGATTTGCCCGCCCCGTTTTCACCCACCAGGCCATGGACCTCACCCGCGCGCAGCTCGAAATCGACATGGTCGAGCGCGACGACACCCGGAAATGCCTTGACGATCCCTTTCATTTCTAATGATTTGTTCATGGACATAACTCCTGCTTCCGCAATATCACTTCAGGTTGTCCTGGAGCACACGTTTGTTTCCTCTATAACGCGTCTTGTGCTAGAATGAGTGCTGTAGGTGGTGAGGGACCGCGCCCCCCTGGTGTGCGATCCCTCGCCCCTGCCCCATCTGAGCCCACGCATTCCGTCTCACCCTGCGCGTCTCAGACCAGTCAGACCAACAGGCTACTTCACCTCGTGTCCCAGGACTTTCAGCTCACCGTCTACGTCGACCAGGTTGTCTTTGGTCACCAGCCCAACTTCGATCTCCATGAGTTCCGGCATCTCGACGCCCCGCAGGTATGCGATGGCCGCTTTCATGCTCTCGTAGCCGATGTCGTAGGGGAACTGCGCCACATCGGCCTTGATGAACGGGTTGTCGTTGTAGATCGCTTCACGAGATTCCGGAATGGCATCGAAGTTGATGATCACGATGTCACCAGGTTGTTTGCCTGCCGCCTCAACCGCTGCCAGCGCACCCATCCCAGCATCACCACCGAACGCACCGTAGATGCCCTTCAGGTTCGGGTAGGTCACGAGCGCATCTTCCGTCTTCGCAATGGCATCATCACGCGCGAACTGGCACTCGTATTCCTGCACGACGTTGATATTCGGGTACTTTTTCGCCACCGTGTCGGTGAAACCCAACATGCGCTGGTAGTTCGAGGTCACCGAAGGATGGCCGAGAATCACGACCTCTCCACCTTCCGGCCCGAGCAATTCGTTCATGGCATCGGCAGCAAGGACACCACCCATGTAGTTGTCGGAGGCAATGTACGATACAGTCTCGCCGCCTTCCGTATCGATGTCCGCCATGAATACCGGGATCCCAGCCGCGTTGGCGCTCTCCACCGCCGGCACGATACCTGCCGAATCGGGCGGAATCAGAATCATCGCATCCACACCCTTGACAATGTAGTCTTCGACATGGTTGATCTGCGCGGCAATGTCCATCTCAGCCGAAGTGACCAGAACCTCAACACCCAAATCTTCTGCCGCATCGCGCCAGCCCTGTTCCAGGTCCAGATAGAATGGCTCCTGCGTGTTCATCAGTGATGCCCCAATGACCCATTTCTTCCCCTCTTGGGCCATCGCCGCCGGGGCGACGAGCACACTGACCATTACGATTAGCAAACAAATCGTCAGAAACGACTTCCTGTTGAGCATGTTCCCCTCCCTTTCAGGAATTCTAGACTACAGGATTTCACTCACCGAAGTAACGCCCGACTTCTCTCGTGAAGTATCACCCCCCTTCGCCTTTGCCGCCCCCTGGCGGGGAAGACAGTCCAACACGTTCGAAACGCCCTCTCTGCCAACACCGCACTTCAACGACAATCGACGACGACCTTACAAACCGGCTCCGTACTCGCGGCCGCGATGTGCATGGCGTGCTCGATCTTCGCCAGCGGATAGACGTGTGTAATCAAGAGCTCTGCATCGATGGCTTTCGACCGCAGCAGGTCGAGAGCGAGCGGCCAACGGATGTCGGGTACTGCGAATGAAGCGCGCAGTTGCGCTTTGCGAAAGTGGAGCATCTGGAGATCAACAGGAACGACTTCATCTCCCGCAAAGGTTACTCCGATGAAGCTGATGATCCCCCCGTACTTGATCATCCGGATCGCATCGGGCACTGTTTTCGGCGGAGCCGTCACCAGCACCCGATCGAGTCCGGCAGGACAGACCTCCAGCACGCGCTCGACCGCATTCGTCCGGTCGAGGTAGATGACCTCCGTTGCTCCGCACTGCTGGCCCAACTGCGCGCGCGTGCGATGGCGGGGCGACGTGCTCGTTGGAACCGTGAGGAAGATGCGCCTTGCGCCGCGTAGCGCACAGAGCTTGACTGCCATCAAGCCGATGGGGCCAGGCCCGAAAACAGCGACATCTCCCCCCAGTGGGACATCGGCCTCGGCGACCATGTCCAGCGCCACCGCCAGCGGTTCCGCCAGCGTTGCCGCTTCCGGAGTCAAGCCGGTCGGGTCATACTCACACACCATCCGCTGCGGCAAGAGCATATAGTTCGCCATCGCTGCCTGGTAGTAGGGTTGATCGGCCTCCATGTAACTGCTCATGTTCAGGCAGTGGTCCCATTTGCCGTTCAGACAGTTCTCGCACACGTTGCAGTGGATGTAATTCTGCACGATTACGTGTTTGCCCTGCAGATCGCGGCTAACGCCGGCGCCCACACTTTCGACGATCCCCACCGCTTCGTGGCCCAATGGAATCGGGTCCTCAGCCAAGTCCTGACCGTAGTCGACGTCGGTACCGCAAACGCCACAAGCCTCTATTCTCACCAGAACCTCTCCTGCAGCCGGTTCCGGCGTGGGAGCTTCCCGCCAGACGATTGTCATGGGTTTTTGGATCCACGCGGACAACATGCCAGTTCCTCCTCGCTACCCGGCCACCCAGGCAGCGCCTGCTCACGACTGGATGATGACTTTCATGCCTTCTCCGCTAAACATTGCGTCGAAACCCTTCTGCGTGTCCGCCAGCGGGAAGCGGTGAGAAATCAGCTTCTCCATCGGCAGGACATTGTTCTCCAGGATACTTACTGCTAGCGGGAAGGTGCCGTTTGCAATATACGCCCCGTAGATTTTCAGCTCCTTGAACGTCAGCTGTACCTGCATCATCTCGATCGGGCGGGCCTCGTTGAGGCCGAAGCACACGATGGATGCACCCTTCTTGGCCGCTTTGACACCATCCGGCAGCAGCAGGCCCACGGCATCAGCGACCACATCGACCCCAACACCTCCGGTCTCTTCCTTGATTACTGCCGCCAGGTCTTCTTTCAGCGGATTGATAACCAGATCGACACCCATCTCGTATGCCTTCTGCGTTCGCAGCGGAGATACCTCGCTGGCAAAGACCTTTCTGGCTCCCGCGGCCTTGTAGATCGACGCGAAGATGAGTCCAATCGGCCCTGCACCCAGTACGAGCGCTGTCTCCCCCGGATGGGGCCGTGCCAGTTGCGTGCCGTTGAGCACACAGGCCAGCGGTTCAGCCAGAGCCGCCACCTCGGCCGGCACGCTGTCCGAGATTTTATACAACAACCTTTCCGGCGCTACAGCGTACTCCGCCAGCGTACCGTCGATCATGTTTCCCAGGTGTACGATGTCTGTGCACAGGTTGATGTGTCCGGTACGGCAGGCGTGACATTTCCCACACCACTGATTGGGATGGACAACGACCTGATCTCCGGGTTTCAAGGTACTGACACCGGACCCGACCTCGATAACCCGGCCGGCGCTTTCATGCCCCAGCACGATATTGTGCGTATAGACGAATTCGGGTGGGTCCATCACCGCGCGCGTATCCGACCCGCAGATCGCCCCGGCCTCCATTTTCACGAGCACATCGTCGCTGTTCCTGATCTCAGGCATCGGCCACTCTCTAACTGTCAGCATCCCAGGCTTAACGAATACTGCAGCCATCATTGTTTTTGCCATAATCTACGTCCCCCTCCGCGTATGAGTCATTGTAAGATCGCACAACAGCACGGCTTGTGGTGAGGAGGACATGCAGCGTTCAGCCATGAAGAGAAGCCGTCCTCCTCACCCAAGTGATGAAAGTACAGATAATCCGCCTACGGTACGATCAGCACCTTGGCATTCTTGCCGTTGGCGGCAGCCGGAATGCCCTCAGCAGCCTTTTCGAGCGGGTAACGCGCGGTAATCGCCTGGGTCATGTCGATCCGCCCGTTGGCCATCAGGTTAATCACCGACGGGAAGTCCCAGTTCCCGGAATGGCCCAGGCTACCCACGAACATGCCCGCGCGTTGTTGGAACTTGATCGGCAGCAGATTCGCGCGCCCAGGCCCCATACCGATCTGCGTGACCTTGCCGCCGACCGCCATGTGCTGTTCCATCCACGGCGAAGTGATTTCCGGGAAGCCAGCACATTCCGCCGTCAGCAGAGAACCAATACCCTCGGTCAGGTCCATTACGACCTCCGGGGGATTTACCTGGGTTGGATCGAACGCATGGGTCGCGCCCATCTTGACGCCCAGGTTACGGCGAAATTCGTTGGGTTCGAAGAGGATGATCTTCCCGGCGCCGGAAGTCCTCAGCAACTGGATCGCGGCGAGTCCGATCGGTCCGCTACCGTAGACGACGACGTCACCACCGGATTGGAAGCCACCGCGCGTGACGATAAACAGACCCTCGTAGGCCACGCTGGTCGGCTCGACCAGTGTGCCTGCATCCAGCACTTGTTCTTTCTTGTCGTATGCCCCGAAGAGCGAGTTCAGGCTCCAGCAGTACTTCTCGTTGGCGATCACATACTCAGCCATCGCCCCGTCGTTGCCCGCGTCAAAGCCCAACTGATCCAACCGCACACACTGGTTGAACCACCCGCGCATGCAGGAGCTGCACTCGCCACACCACTGGCACTCTTCAACCGTCACCAAGTCGCCCACCTTGAACTTGGTGACGTCTTTGCCGATCTCGACGACCTCGCCGGAGAACTCGTGCCCCAACACCACCGGAAAGCCACATTCACCCGCAAAGAACGTGTACCCGTCCGGGTTCTTCATCAGCAGATGAACGTCAGAACCGCATACGCCACAGGCGTGCACCTTGATCTTGACGTCTCGCGCACCCGGGTTTGGTTCCTTATAGTCCTTTTCGACGCCCCACGTGGGGTTCTTCCACGTGAGATCGCCACGATACGAGATTCCGCGCTGTAACTCCCACGCATTCGGCTTGTACTCCGGCTTTGGATCCCATTCCGCTCTGATTACGAACGCTCTCATTTCCCCTGTCCGTCCTTTCTGGTAAGTTGTTCGTTCTGAACGC
>CAZPTF010000175.1:0-8530 GCA_964589015.1 uncultured Anaerolineae bacterium | reverse complement strand
TGCCCGGTTCGCTCTCCACCCAGATGCGCCCACCCATCATTTCGATGAGTTGTTTAGAAATGGTCAATCCCAAACCTGTCCCACCATAGCGACGTGTTGTACTGTTGTCCGCTTGCGTAAAGCTCTCGAAAACCTTGTCAAGTTGCTCGGAGGCAATCCCAATCCCCGTATCCGCCACAGAGAACAGGACAGTTGCACTCTGTTCCGTTTGCTTACGCAGCCTGGCTTCGACGACCACCTCGCCCTGCGCAGTGAACTTGATCGCATTTCCAACCAGATTGGTCAGGATCTGGCGCAGGCGCAACGGGTCGCCCAGTAGCCTCACTGGGATGTCGGGATAGACGTACAGGAGCAGCTCCAAACCCTTCTCTGAGGCGCCTTGTACGGTCATATCGATGATCTCTCCGATGACCTGTCGCAGATTGAAATCTGTCTTCTCCAACACCAGACGCTCTGCCTCGATCTTGGAGAAGTCCAGAATATCGTTCAGAAGATTCAGCAGGGAAAGGGAGGAACTGCGCACCGCTTCCAGATATTCGCGTTGGGTCAAAGTGAGGTCAGTTTCAAGAGCCAACTCCGTCATCCCGATAATCCCGTTCATCGGGGTGCGAATTTCGTGGCTCATATTCGCCAGGAACGCGCTCTTCACGCGGCTGGATTCTTCCGCCGTCTCTTTGGCCCGACGCAGTTCATTCTCCATTCCTTTGCGTTCGGTCATATCGTGAAGAATACCAAGAGAACCTTTCGTGCGCCCACGGTAGTCCACAAGTGGTGAAAAACTAACATCAAAGAAAGAAATGCGACCATCCCGTTCCAGGCGTACTTCGACGACCCCCTTCTTCTGCAGGGCGTCCAACAGACCCGGATATTCTCGCAATACATCTCCAGCCAACTGGCCTACAATCCGATCCGCCGGTAAGCCAAGCATGGTCCGCACTGCAGGGTTGAGATCGACTATTCTTCCGAGTTCATCCACAACGACCATGCCATCTTGCATGCGATCGATCAACATGTCCCGCGCCAACGGCATGAGATCGAACAGTCGATACCGGAGAATCGCCCACAGCCAGGCCATGCCGGATATCGTGAATGCGCAGGGGGTCAGATCCAGCCCCGCGACCGGACTCGTGCCGGTAACATAGGTCGAGTTCCAGATCAACGGAACGAACGCTCCGATCAACAGCGCAACTGCCTGACTGCGATAGTAATGCTGGCGTCGGATGACAATCCGCCCCAACAGGAAGGCAACCAGCAAAATCAACACATACGCATAGACCACGAACAGCCAGAACCCCGGTCCAAAGTTGTTGGCTAACGGAACGAAATCCGCACTGATCGGAGCCAACCTTTCGTTGTAGCGAACCAGATGATGCCAGCGGTCCGTAAACGCAAGCAGCAGAGTAACGACCGGGATCACGAAAAGCAATCGGATTCGGCGCGCTGTCAGCCATCTATCGTACCCACCATACTCCAGAGTGAAGATAAGCCCCAACCCGGGGATGAAGACGATGCCCAAGTAGTTGCATCTGGCCCAGAACATCTTCTCAGCCAACGAGACCGCGCTGATCTCTAACGCATAGGCCAGTGCCCAGACGACGATACAGACCATCAACAGGAAGAGCGGTAGAGCGCCAGGCGAACTCCGCGCTTTCCACGCCAGAAGCGCCACTGCCACGGAGATCCCTGCGGTTATCAACATCAGGAATACATAGGGGGTATACTGCAATTCCATCGCTAACATCTGATCCCGGCATTATCGCATGAACTCGCACAGCGCAACATTGCAAGCCAATCGGCAGACTTTGTTGCCCACTGCCATTGATTGTATCAAGTGCCACGCTCGAATGCAAATGCTGAACAAGCGACGAGGGCTTCCAGAATTTTGAGAACTTATTGAATTTCCACATGGAATCCCAACGCGGCACTCAACCCTCGGCGTAACGCGGATCCAGTTATGCACGGGGGAACCGCGCTTGAGGCCAGAACAGATATCGTGGTGAAAACGGATGCAGCTCGACTCAGCAAAATGAGGGTCAGCGCGGCATTCATTTCGAGAAACCCGATCGCGCACACGTACAGGTATAGCAGGTCTTTATTAAGGGGATTAGTTCACGGTGAGATATCTGACAAGCCACTCTACCGGAGAAAGTATGGCCCTGCGTGATGCCACAGGCCAGCCATCATGGGCAGGTCAGGAGCGGAGTCGAAACATCTAGCTCTCTTCTCCGCTGAGATTCGAGGAGTCACGTGACTTTTCGGGGCCAAATTCCCGTTTCAACAGGGCATCGAATTGATTGAGCCAATCACGCAGATTGACCAGCCCGCCCAGCAACTTTCTGGGGCGTGACGGGACCCCCTGTTCAGTCGCAGCCCACACCGCATCGGCCACCTGGTAGGCCGCACGTGGACGTCCCAAACTGCGCGCGTTATGGGCGCGCTGCGCGAGGAGCACACCTCCATCCTGAAACCAGTGGCTCATGATATCCAGTACATCCAGGGCATTCTGCGCTAGCTCAGCGGCGCCATTTTTGACCACGTAATTCGCATTGCCCGTCTCTTGCCCGGGGATAACGCCGAATAGCAGTAAAGGCAATCCACACGCTAACGCTTCGGTTACAATCAACCCCCCCGCTTTACAGATCACGCAATCAGCCGCGTGCATCAGGGTGGGCATGTTATCTACAAAATTATAGAAATGGACGGGCACATGCCAATTCGTCTTCAACAACCGCTGATACAACTCATCGTCCCCTCCCGCAACGATCACCAATTGCAGGGGCAAAGCGGAGTGATTGAGCACACGTAGCGCATCCGCCAGGTTTGCCACGCGCTTTCCACCGACAACCAGAACCGTCTTCAAATCCTCGCGCCAGCCCAATTGCCTCCGAATGCGCTCTGCATCCCGATGTTCCGCCACGATCTCAGGAGAGACGGGCACGCCGGTAACCACAATCTTCTCGGGGGGGAGACCATACTTGATGGCCTGTTCGCGAACGAGCTCATTGGGCACCAGACACAGGTCGGTGACGTTGTTGAACCACATCTGGTGAACAGTAGCCAGATCGGTGACCACTGTGAGCAAGGGGATATGATCGTCATTCGCCTCGAACACCGTCTTCAAGGGCGCCAGGTAGTTTTGGTGCGTGGTTACGATAACATCGGGTTGATAGCGCTGCAGCACATCCTGCATGATTTCCGACAACATCACTGTCAAGCCGGTCTCCATGATTGCCACGGCCAATGGAACGTCGCTCATCTGGTAGCCCAGCTGATACAGGTCGGGCATCTCGCGCACGGCCTTATCATAGTCAGCCTGTCCCTCACGCAGAAACTGTGGCGCTCGTGCATCGTCCATCGGATTGACGATGTTCACCACGCAAGCCTGCCCCCGCGATACCTCCAGAGCAGACGCAATTGCCTGCGCCGTAATCCGGTGTCCTAAACCAGTATTGGCAGTAAGAATGAGAACGTGCCTGGGTTCCAGAGCGTTTCTGGGTCCCTTTCTTCTGATTGGGCATCGCTCACGACGATTATCGTTGTCTTCTCGCAGGGCTTTGTTCGCCATGAAACCCATCTCCATCCCCATTGACTATGAGTACAACAGCAGGTCGATGGTCAAGTATACGTTTGAATTATACATGCACACCCCAGCAGTGCAAAACGAGCCATTCACGACGCGCCGGGCGCTATCTTTGACTCCTGAGAATACCGTGCTATACTCAGCATAGTGAGGAATTGGGGTTCTGCTGAAATAGCTATTCGACAAACAGTTAGCAGTAGTCTATCGGAGATGAGCCACAATGAACACACCAGTTTTGGTCTTGAACGCTAACTACGAACCCATCAATATCTGTCGCACACGGCGCGCCATCGTCTTGATCATCGTAGGCAAGGCGGAAATACTCGAAAACGGACGCGGTTATGTCAATACTACTTCGAATCAGGTATTGCGCCCTTCCGTCATCCGCCTGAACTACATGATCAGACGGCCTCGGCCTCGCGTTCGTCTGACCAAACACGAAATCTTCAGAAGAGACAACTACACTTGCCAGTACTGTGGCAACAAATCCAAGGAGATGACGATAGACCACGTCAAACCCCGTCACCTGGGTGGCCAGTATCGGTGGGATAACCTGGTTAGTGCCTGTCCCGCATGTAACAGACGCAAAGGGGGACGTCCGCTGCATGAAACGGATATGACGCTGTTGAGACCACCGCGGGAGCCAGAACCCAGTACAGACTACTTCTTCAGTCACTATCTGGAGGCAAATCAGAGTTGGGAGCGGTTTATCGCCGGATGGTAATCCGATAGCTGCTGCGCGCGTTCTTTCATCCCCGCATATCAAGAGGGGGCAAGGCACGAAGTGCCTTACCCCCTCTTTTATTGTCGTCATTTCAGAACAATGTGGCCAGTCGCACTACGCCGTTCAGGCGAGTTCCGGTTGCAGCAGGCCATAGTTCCCATCTTTGCGGCGATACACGACATTCATGGAATCACTGTCGGCGTTGTAGAACAGGAAGAAATCGTGCCCCAACAACTCCATTTGCTCGATCGCCTCTTCCTCAGTCATTGGACGTACCAGGAAACGCTTCACCCTGACAACAGCAGGTTCCTCGTCTTCCTCAATGACGTTCTCAACTTCGTCTTCCTGCACAGTTACGGACTCACCATACACCGTGCGCCCGCGCCGCTCACGTTTCTCCTTGAAACGCGCGACCTGGCGGTACAGCTTGTCCGCAACAGCATCTATCGAAGCAAACATATCATCGGATTTCTCTTCAGCGCGGAGGATGGTCCCGTTACTACGAATGGTAATCTGTGCTACCTGTCGATCGCTCGCACTTTTCGCCTTTTGCACGGCCAGCTCGACGCGTGCTTCGCTCAGCGTCGGCAGATATTTGTCCAGTCTGCCAATCTTCTTCTCGACATATTCCCTCAACCACTCCGTGATTTCTACGTTCTTGCCTTTGATGATAATCTGCATCTTCCCAACCTCCCTTTTCTTATATGTACTGCAAAGATTTGGGACCGACGGTGGTTCGCATTTCTTGCAGTAATGATACCTCAAGCATAGGCCAGAGTCAATGCCCAGATCGACAGAGCACCTGTGGCACGCAGCGCCTCGGCGCAGGCATCGATAGTCGCGCCGGTGGTGTAGACATCGTCGATGAGCAGAACGGCTCGGTCTCGTATCTCATCATTGCAGACGTGGAACGCGCCAATGACATTGGCCCGCCGTTGCTGAATGTCGAGTCCAACCTGTGGGACGGTGGCACGGATCCGCACCAACGCAGTCTCAAGCACCGGTATTCCCGTGTGGCGTGCGAGCTCTCGCGCCAGCAGGAGCGACTGGTTGTAGCCGCGCTCGCGCATCCGTCGCGCGTGTAGCGGCACCGGCACAAGCACATCTCCCGGTGGCTGAAACCGCGTCCACCCTTCAGCCAACAGCTCCCCCAGCGTGCCACGCAACGCGCTTAGACCCTCGTACTTGAACGCATGGATAGCGTCGCGCAGAGGGCCTTCGAATTTCGCCACCGAACGGATCCCATCATAGGCGTGCGGCTCACTGGGGCAATGCACGCATAACCCCTGAGCGGAGACAAACCGACCACAGCGCACACAAACGGGAGAAGCCAGAAGGGGAATACTACGCCGGCACATCGAACACAGGTATCCACCCTCGCGCCCACAACCGACGCAACGCGGTGGAAAAACAATATCCAGAAAAATGTCAGTCAAACGGCGAAGACTAATCGTCATAGAAAGTCACCTGGCATCGCCCGCATTGACATCACCAGTAATCGCTACGTCTAAGGGATCGCCCCAGGTGGCGGAGGCGCAAGGCCCGCGCCAAAAACACCGGAGTGCAGCAACACCAATACCGCAGGACCCAACAGCACGATATACAATGCAGGAAAGATCAGGAACACCATGGGTATGAGCATCTTGATCGGCGCTTTGTGCGCCATCTCTTCCGCACGCTGCCGGCGCTTGGTACGCATCTGCTCCGACTGAATGCGCAGGATCTTGGATAGACTGACACCCAACTGATCAGCCTGAATGATCGCCGCCACAAAGCTGGTGACATCCGGCACATCCATATTATCCGCCATGTCACGCAATGCCTCCCGGCGCAGCTTGCCGATGCGAATCTCGTGGATGACCCGCTCGAAAGCACGGCTCAACTCATCGTCCCACTTTTCCGCCACCTTGGCGATTGCCGCATCAAACCCTAACCCAGCCTCTACACTGACCGTCAGTAAATCCAAGGCATCGGGCAACGACTTGACGATCTCTCGTTGCCGCCGGGTGATCTTGCCCCGCAACCATAGAACCGGAGCGAAATACCCGAGAGCGCCCAAGACGATGGGGAATATCAGACGATTGCGCAAGGGTGCCTGGGTGATGCTCATCAGAATAAATGGCAACAGAAATCCAACCACGGCGGCCAAACCGCGCAATCCCATGAATTCTGTCGGACCCCAGCCGTAGGGGCGACCTGCCATCTCCAACCGTCTGCGTGTCTCAGCCACATTTCGATTTGGAGACAGGCGCGATATCGCATCGGAAATTCCGCGCAGCATCGGTTTCACCACGCGGTCGGCAAACGGTTGTGACAGCTCGAGTTCTTCCAGGGTCACCGCACGCGTACCATATTCCGATAAACGATCCGAGA
Organism: uncultured Anaerolineae bacterium; assembly: GCA_964589015.1. Taxonomy (GTDB): domain Bacteria; phylum Chloroflexota; class Anaerolineae; order DAOTYC01; family DAOTYC01; genus CAZPTF01. The sequence continues at coordinate 1,853 of CAZPTF010000175.1, read as the reverse complement.
CCTGATCTGCTGGTCGAGGAGCCGCCACTCCGACAAAAAGCAGAATAATCGATATAGCCAAACCAACAGCGACTACCAATATCAATGGGGTCATCTCAACGACTCCTTATCGCGCAATCGGCGGGGGTCACACATCGATGCGAACGATTTTTTGAATCGATATAAAGCCAATCGTGATCATGATTGCCATGAGAGCGAGCATTGCCCAGCCACATGGCTCTTTGAACATCGCACCGATGTATTCGCGGTTAATCAGAAACAGAATCGCCATCAAGGCAATAGGCAGAAATGAAATGACATACCCCGACAACATACCTTGCGCTGTCAAAACACGGACTTCACCCTGAATCCGGACACGCTCACGGATGGTAAAACCGATGGAATCCAGAATCTCCGAGAGATTGCCACCTACCTCGTGCTGCACGTTAATCGCTGTAACAAGCAAGTCCAGGTCATCACTCCGGACGCGCTCGAGAAGGTGATTCATCGCCTCTTCGTGGCTCAGTCCCAACCCCACTTCTTTCACAACGCGAGCAAACTCATCGGAGATAGGTGAAGGCATTTCCCGCGAGACTGTCTCCATCGCCTGGATCAGACTATAGCCGGCACGAAGCGCATTGGCCATCAGCGTAATCGTATCGCCCAACTGGTCGTTGAACGCCTTGAGCCGGCCTCCTTTTCTCATTTTGAGATAGACTCGCGGGACGAAAAAACCCACCACAGCACCTACCGGTACCAGAAAAAACGTCCCCCCGATGATAAAGGCCACAAGCGAAAACACCAGACAGCTCATGAAATTCATGATGAGAAATTCGCCAACTGTCAGGCGCAGGTCTGCCTGCGCGAGCGACAGAGCCATCCCGGATGCAAACGGCTTCTTTGCCACTGCCCTGTCGACCTGATCGACGATGAAGGAAGTCTTCTTGGCCGGGGCAGATCCCAGTGCCGGACCTGCCTCGCCAGCGGACGTCGAGATGGAACTTGGACCGGCATATTTCTCCAGACGATTGGTAATCTTCTGTTCGCCCTGGCCCAAGACAACACCGATTACGACAAACATCAAGAATATGATGAACCCTGCCCCTACCGCAACTAACAAAGGAGGCATCGTCTACGGTCTCCCCCGTTTATTACAAACGCCGCACATCGACGCCAAATATGTCAGCCGACAGATGGATGCCACTTTCTTCGATCGTATGCATGAACTTGGGTCTGATGCCGGTAGGACGAAGCCGCCCAATCACCTTTCCGGCCTCGAGCCCGGACTGCACGAACTCGAAGATATCGCTCATCACAATAACATCGCCTTCCATCCCCTGCACTTCGGTGACATTCACAATCTTTCTCGAACCGTCACGCATCCGAGACTGGTGCACGATGAGATCGACCGCCGAGGCGATCTGTTCGCGAATCGCGCGCACCGGCAGGTCCATACCGGCCATCAGACACATCGTTTCCAGACGAGACAGGGTGTCGCGTGGGGAATTCGAGTGTGCTGTGGTCAGAGACCCATCGTGTCCGGTGTTCATGGCCTGGAGCATATCCAGCGCCTCTCCACCACGGCACTCACCTACGACAATACGATCGGGACGCATACGCAGGCAGTTGATGACCAGATCACGAATGGTTACTTCCCCTCTGCCCTCGATGTTAGGTGGCCGCGATTCCAGAGTAACCACATGCTCCTGTTTCAACTGCAATTCCGCGGCGTTCTCTACAGTGACGATTCGTTCATCTGAGGGAATATACCCCGAAAGGATGTTAAGCAGAGTAGTCTTACCAGAGCCGGTGCCACCGGACACGACAATATTGAGCCGGCTGACCACACAGGCACGCAGGAATTCTGCTACTTC
>CAZPTF010000174.1:0-8551 GCA_964589015.1 uncultured Anaerolineae bacterium | reverse complement strand
CGGCGGAGACCGTGTCATCCAACCAGGAAGCCCGCTGAAACCGGCGCAATGGCATAGCGCGGCGACTTCAGCGCCGGTCGGGCAACCTCCACCCGAAAGCGCCGGGCAACAGCAGCAAAAAACGCACCCGCACTCTTGCATGCAGCAAAGCCCCGTGGTAAAATAGGGTATGTACAACTATCGCATGGAACACGTGGAATGACACGATCGAGTCGAGAGAAATCAACTCGCCGAAGCGGTGGCATGGTTTTGTGCGCCGTGGTCGCGCTGGCGTTTTTGTTTGGACCGCTAATAGTGTGGCCGGCAGACGGTACGCTGGACATCCCACCGGCCGGGGCAGCGAGCATCTTGCCCGAGGGCTTATTTCCGGAGCTCCACGCTCCGCGTGTCTATCTGCCCAGCCTGCCGGCGGCGAGCCCCAACGATCCGATCCCGGGAGAGAATTATCCCGAGACCTGGCTCAATCCGCCACCGACGGACCGTCCCGCCGCCGCCCATCCCGACCTCAACCTGATCGTCCGTGGCTACACGCGCGTCGACGCGTCGAAAGAATGGACCTTCTATTACGGGAATACCGATGAAGGTGCACCGCAATTGCGCGGGCTTTTTGGGGACGACCGTGTGCCGACGATCGCGGCAGTCTATCGCGTGTACGACTGGCACTGGGGTGCGTTCGAGCGCGGCATGACCATCGCCGACCCGGAGGTCACGCTGATCGGTGTCGATGTGACACCCGGCGAGATTATCTACCTGCCGCCGTCCGGATATACGATCGGAGAGGGCTTCGATGCCGTGGTGCTTTACGCCGACCCGAAACGCATGACCATCAAATACACCCGCGAGGACAACGTGGTCTGTGGCTACACGCTGCACCTCGAGAACATCTGTCCCGAGCCCCGGTTGCTGGGCGTCTACGAGAACTGCAATAACAACGCGCGCGGCCATTTGCCCGCGCTCTATTCCGGACACGCTCTCGGACGCGCCTGCGGTAGCGAGCTCGGTATTGCCATCAGAGATAATGGGGATTTCATGGATCCACGGTCCAGCAAGGACTGGTGGAGAAAGTAAACCTTGCGACCTCACCGGAAGCAGGCGAGCGACGCAATGCCAACCGTTCTGAGGAGAATGCGTCATGTCCGAAGTGAAAACGGCCCCATACGGTTCCTGGAAGTCTCCTATCACCTCCGAACTGATCGTCACGAAGTCAGTCAGACTGCAGCAGATCGTCGTCGACGGCGTGGACATCTATTGGGATGAATCGCGGCCCGCCGAGCAGGGCCGCTCCGTCGTTGTCCGCCGGGACGCGCAGGGCCATATCGCGGACGTCACACCCGAGCCGTTCAATGTGCGGACCACTGCGCACGAATACGGCGGAGGGGCATTCACCGTCGCTGCTGGTACGCTCTATTTCGCGAACTACACCGACCAGCGGCTGTACGCACAAGCGCCGGGCGAAGTTCCCCGTCCGCTCACGCCCGAGGCCAACGCCCGCTATGCCGATGCCATCGTGGACGCCACGCGAAGCCGGCTGATCTGCGTGCGCGAGGACCACTCGATAGCCGGGCAGGAAGCACTGGCGACGCTGGTCGCGATTCCGCTCGCCGGTGGCAAGCCACAAGTGCTCGTGCAAGGCAGCGATTTCTACTCCTCGCCACGGCTTAGCCCCGATGGGTCACGCCTTGCCTGGCTGTCGTGGAACCACCCCAACATGCCGTGGGACGAAAGCGAGCTGTGGGTCGGCGAGCTCGCCGCCGACGGCGGCATCCGTTCCGTGCAACGCATCGCCGGAGGAGACGGGGAGTCCGTCTTCCAGCCGGCATGGTCGCCGGACGGGGTATTGCACTTCGTCGCGGACCGCACCGGCTGGTGGAATCTGTACCGTTGGCGCAACGGGCAGCGCGAACCCTTGTGCGCAATGGAGGCGGAGTTCGGGCTGCCACAATGGGTGTTTGGCATGAGCACCTACTGTTTCGTATCCTCGACGGAGATACTGTGCACGTACGCGCGGGCCGGAATCTGGCAGATCGGTCTCCTGGACACTGCTACGCTGCAATTGCGGGCCATCGACACCCCCTACACGATGATCACCAATCCGCTCATCGCTTCGGGAAAGGCGCTCTGCAAAGCAGGGGCACCGTGTCTGCCCAGCGCAATCGTCAGCCTCGACCTGACGACCGGCGAGAGCGCAATCGTGCGCCGGAGCGATGCAACCGAGATTGATCCGGCGTATATCTCGGAACCGCAAGCCGTCGAGTTCCCGACCGAATACGGCAGGACCGCCCACGCGTTCTTCTACCCGCCGCACAACCCAGACTTCAAAGCGCCGGCAGGAGAGCGTCCCCCACTGCTGGTCATCAGCCACGGCGGCCCGACGGGCGCCGCGACAGCGACGCTAAACCTGTCGATCCAATACTGGACCAGTCGCGGCATCGCCGTGCTCGACGTCAACTACGGCGGCAGCACCGGCTACGGGCGGGCGTATCGCGAACGGCTCAAGAACCAGTGGGGCATCGTGGATGTGGACGATTGCGTCAACGGCGCACGCTATCTGGTCGCGCAGGGAAAAGCGGATGGTGACCGCCTGGCGATCCGCGGCGGGAGCGCCGGCGGTTACACGACGCTGTGTGCGCTGACCTTCCGCGATACCTTCAAAGCCGGCGCGAGCTATTACGGCGTGAGCGATGCGGAAATCCTGGCCATCGAGACACACAAGTTCGAATCCCGCTACCTCGACGGTCTGATCGGTCCGTATCCCGAGCGGCGAGACCTGTATATCGAACGCTCGCCGATCCATTTCATCGACCGCTTGTCCTGTGCGCTGATCTTGTTCCAGGGGCTGGAGGACCGGATCGTGCCGCCCAACCAGGCGGAGATGATGTACGCAGCGGTCAAGAACAAGGGCCTGCCCGTCGCCTATATCCCGTTCGCTGGCGAACAACACGGCTTCCGCCGCGCAGAGAACATCAAGCGCGCGCTCGAGGCCGAGCTCACCTTCTATTCCAGAATCTTCGGTTTCGTCCCGGCAGATCCCTGCGAACCGGTGGATATCGCGAACCTGGAATGACGCTCCGCGACGGTGCTTCCCCTGCCGGTTCCAGTGAATGAGAGGAGGCAGCACATGGGCAAGGATAACAATAACGGGGCGAACCTCGGCTTCGAATCCGAGCTCTGGCGTGCAGCCGACACCCTGCGCTCCAACATGGGCGCCGCTGAATACAAGCACGTTGTCCTTGGCCTGTAGGAAGGGCGTTGCGATGTGTTTCCATCCCGACATCCATCTCCGCCGATCTATGCGGTTGAAGGCATACGATTATGCGCAAGCGGGCGCATATTTCGTGACCGTTTGCGCGCAGGGCCGGGAATGCGTGTTCGGTGAGGTTGTGGATGGCGAAATGCGGTTGAACGAGGCGGGACGGGTGGTGGTGGACGAATGGTCGAAAACCACCACCATTCGCAATGAAATGGAATTGGATGCATTTGTGGTCACGCCGAATCACATCCATGGCATGTTTGACCGAATCCGCTACCGAATCCATGGTTCGCACGTGCGACCGGTTGTTTGGGGGAAAACTGACACGTAGGGGCCGGTTCCAGTGAATGAGAGGAGGCAGCACATGGTGAAGTTTTTCCGGATCATGGGCGGTATCATCTGTATGGGATTGGTGCTCGTCAGCGCCGGCGGCTGCGACCTTTTCCCACGCGAACAGAAGGTCTTGAACGTGACCATGCTGCTGGCACGCGGCGGTCTGGGAGACCGGTCTTTCAACGATTCCGCGTATGCGGGTCTGCAGGAAGCACAGCGGCACTTCGACATCCGTTTCAAGACGATCGATTTCACCTCAGATCAGGGCAATCTGGATGCGCTGCGTGCAGCGGCACGTGATGGCGATGCACTGATCATCGGTGTCGGCTACGAGAATGTGGGCTACATCGATACCGTCGCCGCGGAGTTTCCTGACCGCCATTTCGCGATTCTGGACACGGAGGGGAAAGGCGAGAACGTGGCGTCGGTGGTCTACCGCGAGCCTGAGGGCGATTTTCTGATGGGCGTGCTCGCCGCCATGTTGACCCAAACCGGCAAAGTTGGGTTCATCGGCGGAGTCGAGATCCCATTGTTGCAGCGGATGGCGCTGGGATTTCAACAGGGCGTGCAGTATGAGAACGGCGCTGTGGAAGTCGTCACCGGCTATGCCGGAAGCTTCGCTGATCCGGACGCCGGGAAGCAGCTGGCGCTGGAGCAATACGCCGGCGGAGTTGACGTCATCTACAACGCTGCCGGACGCAGCGGGCTGGGAATCATCGATGCTGCCAAGGAGACGGGCAAGCTAACCATCGGTACCAGCGGCGACCAGCGCTACCTGGCGCCGGGCAATGTGGTTGGGAACCGTCCCAAGCGGTTGGACACCGCAGTCGTCACACTGATCCGTGAAGTCCGCGACAACCATTTCACGCCGGGTGTGCGCTCGCTCGGTCTGAAAGAAGGCGGCCTGGCCATCGGCCCATTCGATCCCAACCTGGTCAGCACTGCAATGCAGAAACGGCTCGATGAATTGCAGGAGAAGATCATCTCCGGGGAAATTGTCGTTGAAGTCCAACCCTGAGCGTCCTTCCGTCCTGGCCAACCCGAACAGCGGGTTGTGGGAGAACGTCACGTGTATGCGCTGAATGGTCTGCGCAATTGGTGGGACCGGAGTCTGCTCCACCGCCTGTTGATATCGAGCATCGTCATCGTCGCATTCTTTCTGCTGATGCAGGGATTCCTCGCTTTCCAGGTCGGACAGTCGAGCATCCGCTCCGAAGTCGATCAGCGCAACGGGGAATTGGCAGCGCTTATCGCCAAAGACACGCGCAAACAACTCGATACGATCTGGAAGGACATGGTTCTTTTCACGCACCAAGCGCAGGAAAACGATGCAACCCTGTCCCATCACGCCCGCGCGATGCTCGATCTGCGCCGCACTCTGCCACTGACCTACAGCGCACTCTACCTGTACGACGGGAACGGCCAGCAGCTTTTACATCTCGACGACCCGCTGGAGGAGCTGTTCTCCCTGCAAGACGTAGCGACCATCGTGAACCGTGAGCCGATCACGCCCTCATTGTACATCCAGACGGCCTACGCGGAAGCGCTGCTGTCCGCACAGGCCAGACCGGTCCTGCTCGGCACGCATCTGAAACTGCCGGAACAGGTGCCGGTCCTCTACATGGCAGCAGCCATCGTGCCGGCAGCCCAACGCGCGGACAGGAAGGTGATTGTCGCAGAAATCGATTTGCGGGATCTATGGCGCAGGATGGACGATATTCGCATCGGGCACACGGGCCGCGCGTTTGTGGTCGCGTCCGACGGGATTATCATCGCCCATCCCGAGCGGAAGTATATCGGGCGGATGATGCCCGCCGCCCTCAAGGCGGCACTCGAGGGCTACGAAGGCCAGACGGAGTATGTGGATTCCGTCAGCGGCAAGACCATGCTGGCAGCGTTCAGCCCGATCGGCGGAGAGTCCGGCTGGGCGATCGTCGTGGAACAAGAACGTGATGAGATATTCGCCCCCATCAGGTTGCAGAATGCGTTCACAGTGGCGATTCTGCTGATCGCCATCGCTATGTCGGTACTGGTCAATTCACTGGTTGCCAAAGGCATTACACGCCCGATTCAGCACCTGGCGGCCACAACGCGGGTCATCGCCGAAACGGGCGACCTCAGCCGCAACGTCACGGTGGAATGCGGAGACGAAGTGGGACAGCTCACGCACCATTTCAACCAGATGATTGCGAATCTGCGGCTGGCGGAAGTGCAGATCCGCCAACTGAACGAGACTCTCGAACGGAGAGTGAGTGAACGCACCGCGCAGCTCGAATCCGCCAACGCAGAACTGCAATCATTCGCGTACGTCGTCTCGCACGACCTGAAAGCGCCCTTGCGCGGCATCCGGCAGTTGGCGGATTGGTTGTCGAGCGATTACGCAGACAGACTGGACGACGAAGGGGTTGAGATGTTGCACCAGGTGACTTCGCGAGCGGACCGGCTGCAGGAGCTCATCGATGGTATTCTGGAGTATTCGCGCATCGGACAGGCCCCGGCAGTCGAGAAGCAAGTCGATCTCGGCGCGCTCGTCAGAGACATCATCGAGATGCTCAGCCCGCCCGCGCATATTCGGATCACGGTCGAGGACGAACTGCCGGTCGTGATGGGTGACCCGGCCCTTCTGCAGCAGGTTTTCCAGAATCTGCTGGGCAACGCCATCAAGTTCATGGACAAGCCGCACGGTTCGATCCAGCTGCGCTGCAGCGAAAGCGCTGCGCAATGGCAGTTCAGCATCGCCGATAACGGGCCGGGAATCGCCGCCGCGGACCGCGAGCGCATCTTCCGGATGTTCCAGGCTGGCGCGCCGCGCGCTCGCGGTGAGAGCAGCGGGATCGGGCTGGCAGTCGTGAAGAAGATCGTCGAAAGGTGGGGAGGAACCGTCTGGGTGGAATCGCGTCCAGGAGAGGGAAGTACCTTCTTCTTCACCCGCCCGCGCGAGTTCCGCGGCCCCCGCAGGGAGTAGGCGATCGAAAGCCGCTGGAGACGTGTGTCACTGCCAAACCCGTGCAGAGTCCGCGCAAAGGACAGCGGATGGGCGGGATGGCATGAATAGTTACGGTTGAGAGTCAATGCCGGCTCATTGCAGCCCCGCTGCGACGGGGACGGGACGTCGGAGTGTCTGTTGTGTCCTGCGGACACAACACGTGGGTACGGACGGATCGAGGAGTCGCAGATGGAAGCGAGAATCAAACTGCTCTTGGTGGAAGACGATGTTGTCGATCAGATGGCTTTCAAACGGTTCATCAAACAATCGGGCTATCCGTGTGACTATCGCGTTGCGAGCTCGGTGGCCGAAGGCAAAGGGCTGCTATCCGATGACCGGTTCGATGCCGTCGTGCTGGACTACTCGTTGGGCGATGGGACAGCACTCGACCTGTCTGCTGCGCTCAGCGGAATCCCTTTCGTGGTCACGACCGGCATCGGCGATGAGCTGGTTGCGGTCGAGATCATGAAAGCGGGCGCAATCGACTATCTGGCGAAAGACCCGGAAAACAACTATCTGCGCAACCTGCCGGCCATCCTCGATAGTGCCATCAAGCGCAGGAAGGCGGAAGAGGAACTCGCGCGGTACCGGCAAGGTTTGGAGCAACTTGTGGAAGAACGGACCCAGGAATTGGAGCGCGTTCATGCACAGCTTCTGCATGCCCAGAAAATGGAGAGCATCGGCCGCTTCGCCGGCGGTATCGCGCACGATTTCAACAATTTGCTGACGACGATCATGGGATACGCCAACCTGGTCAAGACGGCGCTCCCGCCCAATCACCCCTGCCAGGAAGACATCGAGCAAATCCTGAAGGCCGGACAGAAATCCACGCGGCTCACCTCACAGCTTTTAACCTTCTCGCGCCGCCAGAGCCTGGCTCCGCGCATTTGCGATATGAACGAGCTCATCCTCGATATGAGCAAAATGCTGCGCCATCTGCTGCGCGAAGACATCGAGCTCGTCATCCTGCCCGCCGATACACCGTGCCACGCCGAAGTGGATTCGGGGCAGATCGAGCAGATCATCATCAACCTTGCCGTCAACGCTAAAAACGCCATGCCCGAGGGAGGCAAGCTGCTGATCGAGACGGGGGCCGTCGTCGTGCCGTCCGGAGCAACGATCGCCTCGCGGTACAGCGACATCCCCCCAGGCGAGTACGTCCGTTTGGCGGTCAGCGATACGGGAATCGGCATGACACCGGAAGTGAAAGACCGCATATTCGAACCCTTCTTCACCACCAAACCCGCAGGTGAAGGCACAGGTCTGGGTCTCTCGACGGTATTCGGCATCGTCAGCCAACACAATGGGTACATTCACGTCTATAGCGAACCGGGCAGCGGCTCCACCTTCAAGATCTATCTTCCGCGGAGCGCCGCGCCGGCCAAAGTTTCCGACGAGCGGGAAGAGACAAAGCGTCGCGTCACCGGTAACGAGACCATCCTGGTCGTCGAAGACGAGCCGGCTGTTCGCCGGCTGATCACGCGGATACTGGCAGCGCTTGGCTATCACGTGCTGGAGGCGGGAAACGGTGAGGAAGCGCTGTGGACCGCGCAACAGTATCCCGAAGAAATCGATCTGCTGCTCAGCGATGTGGTCATGCCGCAAATGGGGGGCCGGACTCTTGCCGAACACATTCAAGAAGCGCGCCCGGCAGTGCGCATCCTCTTTATCTCCGGTTATACCGATGACGCCCTGCTGACGGAGGAGATCGCCAAGAGGAAGGCTGCCTTCCTGTCGAAACCATTTACCGCCGAAATGCTCGGAGCGAAAGTGCGCGAAGCGCTCGACGCGAACCGCGACGACTGAGCGCACCACGGGCAGACTGTGCCAATCTGCCACGGTTCCGCGCAACGGACGGCCCGGCACATTCCAGCGCTCCGGCTGGCGTACGCGCTCGTCGAAGATTGGCGCGGACAGACCTCACGCCCGGGACTGGGCCAATCTCCGACGCTACCATCGTTATCGCGCGACTGTTGTACGTG
>CAZPTF010000173.1:6773-8604 GCA_964589015.1 uncultured Anaerolineae bacterium | reverse complement strand
GACAAGGCGGAACTCCAGCGCCGGTTCGCCCTGGCCTGCATCCGCCGCGCGGATGACGCCGCCACCCGGGGCGACGACATCGCCGCGCGGCTCGCTGCACTGGCCGGCCTGAACAGCATCGGTCTACGCGGAGGCCGCCAGGGCAATTGGCCCGGTGGCAAGGAACAACTGGAGCTCGTGAAGGAGGCGTTGGAGTTGCTGCGCACCCGGTGGCGCGAGCATAAGTACTTACTGGCGCTGACAATGGGGCCGGTGGACGACCAGCTCGCGAGCTGCCTGCCGCTGCTGAAAGATGTGTTCGACTTCGCCGAACGGCAGTACACGCAGTACAAGGAGAGCCACAACGTCCTCGATTTCGACGACCTCGAAGGTAAGGCGCTGGCAATGTTGGCCGGCAATCCTGCCGTGCGCGTGTACTGGCAGCAGGAGATCGGTTCCGTGCTCGTAGACGAATTCCAGGACACGAACCGCCGCCAACGTGACTTGCTAAGCTGTGTCTGCGCACAGGCCGGCCGGCTGTTCGTCGTCGGGGACGCCAAGCAATCCATCTATCGCTTCCGTGGAGCGGATATCACGGTCTTTCGGGCGGAAAGACAGCGCATCGGACAGGAAGCAGGCATCGCGTTATCCCTCGACACATCCTATCGCGCACACGGAGAGCTGCTTTCCGGGCTGAATAGCTTGCTCAGCCCTGTCCTCGGCGAAGAAGACGCGACGCGTCCGTGGGTCGAGCCTTTCGCGCCCTTGAGCCACCATCGCTTGCAGCCGGGGCCCGGCTTTTGCGCCCCTTACATCGAAATGCACCTGGCTATCGGAACCAAGAACGATGGTGCGCTGGATACCGCGGCCCGTGCACTCGCCGACCGTCTCGTCTACCTGGTCGAGAGCGGCACGTGCGAGATTATGGATCAAGGCCAGCGACGTCCGCTGCACTACGGAGACATCGCGATCCTGTGCCGTGCGTCCACATCCTTCGCCGCGTACGAGAATGCCTTGGAGGGCCGGGCGCCGTTCCTCACCGTGGCCGGGCGTGGCTTCTATGGCCGCCCGGAGATTCGCGACCTGCTCAACGCACTCCGCGCCCTGGCGGACCCCACGGACGACCTGGCGCTGGTGGGCCTGTTGCGATCACCCGCGTGCGGGCTGTCTGACGTCGCGCTATATCGCCTCCGGTCGCAGGCGGACGGTGCTTCGCTGTGGCACGAGCTGCAGCGCGTCCCAACGCCACTCGAGGCAGAATGCGACGCCGCTACGCGTGCCGTGCAGCTTATCCGCGAGCTCCATGCGCAGGTAGGACGGATACCGGTAGCACTGCTGTTGAAGCAGCTGCTCGACCGCGCCCACTACCGCGCCGCCCTGCTCCAGTCCGGATCGAAACGCGGCGCGCTCAACGTGTCGAAACTCCTGGCCGACGCGCACAGCAGCGGGATTGTCAGCGTCGGCGAGTTTCTGGAATACATCGCCGGTGTGCGCGACAGCGGTGCGCGGGAAGGCGAAGCACGCGATACGAGCGAAGGGGCAATCCAGATCATGAGCGTCCACGCCGCCAAAGGGCTCGAATTCCCGGTGGTGGTCATTGGAGACGTCACGCACGCCAGGCACAGCGTGAACGGACCGCTCGTGGATACGGACCTCGGCGTTCTGCTACCGGTCAAGGCCGAGGAAGGCACGCCCGCTGCGATCTACAGCCTGGGCAAGCTCCGTGAGGACGATCAGGACGCAGCCGAATCGGCCAGGTTGTTCTACGTGGCCGCGACGCGCGCCCGCGAGATGCTCATCCTGAGTGGGTACGTCGGCCGCAAGGATGACGGTGCACTTGAGCGGATGGGCG
>CAZPTF010000173.1:0-6673 GCA_964589015.1 uncultured Anaerolineae bacterium | reverse complement strand
TCCGAGCCAGAGCGCCGGCACTGAAAGCGAGGAGCACGATCCGCCGCGACGCGTCTGGCGGGTCGTACCGAGCGTGCAGAGACCGCGTGCACCGGCCTGGGTCATCGGCTCCATCGTCCACGAGGCGCTCGCCTCATGGCGCTTTCCTGACCACACATTCGCCCTGTGGGCTGAAGCGCGTGCGCACCAATACGGCGTCACGGATGCGCGGCAGTTGCAGCATGCCGCCGGCGAAAGTGCGCGACTCCTGCGCCGCTTCCAGCGACATGCGTTGTTCGGCGAAATGGATTCGGCAGAGCAGCGGCTGCACGAGGTCCCCTACAGCCTCGAAGTCAACGGGCGCGTCGAAAACGGCACGATCGACGCCCTGTACTTCCGCGACGGGCACTGGACCATCGTCGAGTTCAAGACCGACACGGTGAGGACCGTGGAGGGCATCGAGCAACTGCTGTCCGAAACCGACTACCGCACGCAAACGCAGCGCTACGTCCTGGCGGTCGAGCAGCTACTCGGAGTGACCCCGCGCGCAGTCCTGTGCCTGCTCGACTGCGAACGGGACATTCGCGTGGAGAGCGGGCTGCACAGCCGTAGCGCGATTTCGTGAGGAAACGGGCGCTGCAGCCTGCCCGCTGGTCACAGCGCGGGGAATCGGAGAATGGAACAGCGGCCGCGAGGAGACGCCTGTATGGCCACCTTATTTGATGATTTCGAAACCCAGCTTGCGGATACGCTGGAAGAAGTCCGGCAGGATGGATCCGGCCTGCAGACCGCACACCGCCACGAGATGTGGCCGGTGTTTGTGGTAGGACACCACGGTTACGGGCCAGTTCTGTTGCAGGATGATGCGCGCCAGGTGGCCCGCCAGCTTCTTGTACGCCCCGCTGCTGGCGGCGAACTCGAGAACGCGCCCGTCCGGCCCCACTGTCCGCTCGACGTCCATTCCTTTGGCCCGTGCATTCTTCAGCGCGAGCTTGCCCAAATCCAGTTGGGGATCGGCGACCAATAGCTCATGCGCTGGATCCGTCACGAGATCTGCACGCAGAACGAAACGGTCGCGCTTGCGCAGAACGAACCAATTGAACAACCACAGGAAGATAATCTCGCGGCCTTCCAGCATCACCTGGATGTTGGCCGTCCGGTAGGGGGCGACAGGATCGAGCACATCTATATCGAAGCGTGTATTGAAATGCGCGCTCGTACCCAGCTCACGCTTGAAGAACGGATTGAGGCACGCGAAGAACTTGTAGGCTTGTTGCCGGTTGATGCGGTTGCCGACGAGATACCAGATGAAGACCAGAAACAGAACGAACAGCAAAACACTCGTAAGGTCCACGAATCGTGTTACCTTTCATAACCAGTTGAGATATGAGGCCATTGTTCCCATCGTGCCCGGCACAACCGCCGCCCGCGACAGGCACGGCGGCGCTGCAGCGCGACAGTGACCCCGCCGCAATGCGCGGTCAATAGATGTCCGGACCGATCTGGCGCGGTAGCAGCTCCTGCAGCGAGTACACCTCATACTCGTCGCCCTCCGCGCGCGCGATCACGACTTGCATATCCGGTCCGAACTCACTCAATACTTGCCGGCAGGCGCCACACGGGCTGGCTCCATTTTGCGTCACGACGGCAACAGCAACGAATTCGCGCTCTCCTTCACTGACCGCCTTCCCTACAGCAACCCGTTCCGCACAGATGGTCAGTCCATAGGAGACGTTTTCGACGTTGCAGCCAGTGTAAACCCGCCCGGATGCACCCAGCAGCGCCGCACCCACTGCGAAATTCGAGTATGGGGCATAAGCCCGTGCCCGCGCCTCGCGAGCCAATCCGATCAGTTCGCACCTATCCATTGCTCTCTCCCGAGTCCGGGCTTTCATATCCGGAAGCGCCAATCTTCGATGGTTCTCCGTTGCTGTACCTTTCCGGGCCGGCCGCGTCTCGCAAGCGAACTGCCTTCACTTTTTTGATTCGCCGCCCGGCGACCGACAGCACGGTCAATTTCACATCGCCGATGGTCACTTCATCTTGCACGGTTGGCACGCGGCCCAGCTCGTTATAGATCAGTCCGCCCAACGTGTCCACCCCTTCCGTCGGGAGTGGAACACCTAGCAATTTCGCTGCATCGTCGAGATTTACTCGTGCATTGAACACGATCTCGCCAGGTACCAGGTATTCGACGAACTCCTCTTCGGAATCGTATTCGTCCTGGATCTCACCAACGATCTCTTCGAGGATATCCTCGATGGTCACGAGTCCCGCAGTCCCGCCATATTCGTCGACCACAATCGCCATGTGCACCTTACGCTGCTGCAGGTCCTCCAGCAGCTCGTTCACGCGTTTTGTCTCCGGCACGAAATAGGCATCGCGCAGGATGTCAGGCAATGCGATGTCGGTCTTGCCGTCGCGCAGGTAGGGCAGCAGATCCTTGGCGTACAACAACCCTTCGATATTGTCCATCGTATCCGAATAGACGGGGATGCGCGAATACCCTCCCTCCATGATCACGTTCAGTGCATCCAGCATCGGCGTGTTCACGTCGACCGCCGCGACATCGATACGGGGCACCATGATTTCGCGCGCGAGAGTATCACCAAACTCAAAAATGCTGTAAATCATCTCGCGCTCATCTTCTTCGATGATGCCTTCTTCCTCGCCGGCATCCACTATCGTCCGGATTTCCTCTTCGATGACGTACGACATTCTGGTGGACTCGTTCGCTCCCAGCGCAGCGGCCAGCCAATTGGAGATGGCTGTAAGAGCCCGCACGATCGGCCAGGAGACTCGGGTGAAAAGATCGAAGGGACCGATAACAATGAAAGCAATACGCTCTGCATACCGATGCGCCACGCGCTTGGGTAGAAACTTCCCGAAGACCAGGATCAGCACACACATCACCAGGATCACCAGGAGCAAGGCAAGCGCATCGTTAGCAGATTTCGACCACGGGGCGGAAAGATGGGCGATCTCCTCACCAAGTTTGGGGGTAAAAATGACGGCAGCCGACGCTACCGCCAGGAAACCGGTGATGGTCATCCCGAACTCAGAGGTCGCCAGGAGACGATTGGCATCCTCGGCTAACCGCTCAATCCGGATAGCTACCGTATTTCCTTCTTCGATGAGCTGTTTGAGTCTCGCTTTACGTACACTAACCAGTGCTATTTCTGCAGCCGAGAAAAAAGCATACAGAATTACCAAGACAACAACGAAAACTATCTCTTTGAAACTATCAGGGTCCAATGCCCCCTACTCCTGGCATCTGTCTGGGGCAGGCCAAGCCCATCCGCAAACGATACACACTTGGGTGGTCGGGTTATTCACCTTCGTCCCGATTTTCATCTTGACTTCCAGCACTTCGCCCCGCGATCCGCGCCGGCACGCCATAGGCCACCGCCTCAGGCGGGACATCGTGCGTAACCACAGAGCCGGCGCCGGTCTTCGCACCCGCACCGATTTCCACCGGGGCAACCAGCATGGTGTCGCTGCCAATGAATGCCCCATCACCGATCACCGTTTTGTTCTTGCGCTTCCCATCATAGTTGCAGGTGATGGTTCCCGCCCCGATGTTGACCTCGGTACCAATCGTCGCATCGCCAATGTAACTGAAGTGCCCCATCTTGGTACCCGGGCCGAGGTACGAGTTCTTCACTTCTCCGAAATTGCCCATGTGGACTCTCCGCGCCAGATGGGCACCGCTGCGAAGATGAGCGAACGGCCCCACGTCGACACCATCCTCCAGCGTCGCTCGTTCTGCGAAACTGGCCTCCACACGGCAGTCGTTCCCGATCACACAATCCGTGATCACTGAGTTGGGACCAATGATACACCCGTTCCCGATACGGGTAGTCCCTCTGATGTGCGTGTTGGGCAGAATCACGGTGTCTTGTCCCAGCTCAATCCCGACGTCCAGATAAGTTGCAGCCGGATCGACGATAGTGACACCGGCACGCATCCATTGTTCGTTCAGGCGCTGACGAAAAACCATCGCAGCACGTGCCAGTTTGACCCGATCGTCCACACCGATCACTTCGTCAGGGTCACCGACCTCGACACCCTCCACGCGCAAGCCCTGCGCGACTGCGCGCCCGACCAGGTCGGTCAGGAAGTACTCTCCCACATCGCTCACGCTCAGCTTCTTCAAGTTGGGCCACAGCCATTCATCTTTGAAACACAGAATACCACTGTTTGCTTCCCCGATCAATTTCTGGTCGTCCGTCGCCACTTTGTCCTCGACGATCTCGACCACGCGTCCGCCATCCACGCGAACGATCCGGCCATAGCCACGGGGGTGCGGTGGGCGAAACGTCAATACGGTCACCGTTGCGTTGGTGTCACGATGGTGCTCCACCAGATGCTGCAGGGTCTCGAGCCGAAGCAAAGGTATGTCGCCGACCAGTGCGAGCACAATATCCGTCTTTCCGGATAACGCTTCCGCGCACTGCAGCAATGCATGGCCGGTGCCAAGCTGCTCGCGCTGTTCAACGTAGGTCCATTCGTCACCCAACGTCCGGCGGACCTCGTCGCCACCATAACCAATCACCACAACAGGAGGGACATCGGCAAGCTGCGAAGCCACGTTCAAAACGTGCCCAAGCATCGGCAACCCGACAAGCTCGTGCAAGACTTTGGGCTTCGCCGAACGCATGCGCGTGCCCTGTCCGGCAGCCAGAATCGCGACGGAGACAGACATACTCACTCTCCCGCCCGTGAAATGCTTAGCGCACCATTTCTATAATCTCTCGACACGTGAGATGCCAAGTCTTTCAACTCAGACCTTTCAATGACGCTACTGGGGAAGTCGAATCAAATTTCATGCGGGGACAAGTCAGCGTTATGCTCTGGAAATTGGCGACCAGACCTACCCAGGTCTTGGCGAACGGTAGATTTCTCCACAGACCGCACTTTCATGAAGAGAAGGCTGGGGCGGGAGGATTCGAACCTCCGAATGGCGGCTCCAAAGGCCGCTGCCTTTCCGCTTGGCGACGCCCCAATACGTTATAGTGGCTCACATTTTAGCACATTCCACGCTTTTTCGCAAACCACTGCGCTTCGTTCCCCCGCACCAGCACGATTGACCGGTGAAGCGCAACCTTGCTCAATCGAGAGTGCTTGCCATGTCAGCGGCGCGGGGAGAGATGCGCGACAGGAATTCACGTTCTGAAGCGTAGTGCGTGATGATCACCCCGTGGTTGTGCACGAATATGAGTGCCAGAATCGCAAGCAGCATGACGTACAAATACTTAGCCCTCACCCTCACTTTTTCGAGGACATCACTGCCGAACAGCGGCAAGAGCACCAAAACGTGGAGCATATACGTTGCTTTGATCGTATCACCTTTCTCGAGATACGGATAACGCACCAGGAACCACAGATAGCCTGCGAAAGCGCTAACGATAACTAGAAGAAGATACGAGAACAGCCTCGCTCTATGATCCTCACCGCAGCCCTTTTCGCACTGCAGGAACTGCTTGAGATAGATGACTCCCATGGCTAGATCCACCAAGAGAATCGCGGACGGCACCAGAGACACGAGATTGACCCGGCCCAAGTACCGTCCAATGTAGTCCAGGTTGTCTGGCGTCACAACAAAGTAGCCCCAGTAGTCTCCCCATATTTCAGAGTAGAATATTGGAATGAACTGATTGGGGAAGAAAGGCCTGAGAGGGGCAGTAAACAGGTGTTGCCACCCGGTTCCGACGTAGAAGTGAAGGGGTTGGTTCAAAAAAGACCATGTTGCTGCCGGGGCTCTATTGAATGCGGTCGGGGTTCCATAGCGCAGGAACTGAAGAATGTAGAACCACGCCCCCAGGAGAAAGGCGATCACGACGCTCAGCCCGAATCCTTTGACGACAGGAAAGGCTTCCTTCCCATGTTTGAGAAGAAGTAGCAGAGCCATGAGCACAATAGCAGGAAAGAACAACATGCTCCACTGCCGTGCCAACATGAGGAGCCCCAACGAGATACCCAACACGATTGCGTGAGAAGGTTTGCAGGCCCTCGTGTCGAGTATCATCTCGAGCACCAAATAGCTGGCGAACATTCCCAACGACGCGACGAACGGTTCACCTCTTACGAAGGCAAACGTCTTGTAGTAGACGGGCAACATGCCCAGCAGACCCAGAGTGGTCAGCTTAAAAAGCGGGTTTCCCGGATAGATGAGCTCACAGATCTTGAGCAGGAAGAAGGTCAGCAGAACTGAAAGAAGCACGTTTTGAAATTGGCCTGCCTTACCCGCCAGGAATAGACAGGGCTCGAGCAATGAATCGTCCCACTGCTCGTTGATATCGGTCCGTACACACAGGTCGTATACCCGCGATGGTAAGAAATAGGGTAACGGAGGGGAGAAATACTCCGATGTGTCGCCCTTGACTGGTAATCTGACGGCCAACTTCCTGACATACTTCAGGTGGCTGTACCCGTCGTACCCTATGTCCGGAGGATGCACGACGACATTCAACAGCACGACAAGGTTGGTTAGCAAGAAGAACAGCAACAGTACCTTATTCAGTTTCTCCCTGTAGATGAATGGGCCAATGAAGAAGCTCGTCAACGACCGGGCGAACGAATGCATGTGAGATGAATTGTTCATGCTTGTTGTCCGTCTCCTCCAACCGCTTGACCTTCGGCACCACTCAACAGGTTAGAGATGAGAATCGATCCCTTGGAGATGCCTGCTCGA
>CAZPTF010000172.1:0-8689 GCA_964589015.1 uncultured Anaerolineae bacterium | reverse complement strand
TCTTGTGCGCAGCACCAGCCGTACACGCCAAGCACCTCATGCGCTGTGATAGTGATGGAAGCCGTACACTCCGTTCGGCCAGCAACCGCTCTCTAGCGCGAACTGTCGCGATATCGCAGATTTAGATCATACATCGCAAACACGTTCTCCAGAGGTGTATCCGATTGGATGTGGTGAGAGCTGGCGAGAATGTACCCGCCGTCGCGCCCCAACACGTCGATTCGTTCGCGAACTTCCGCCCGCACGGCTTCCGGCGTCCCTTTCGGTAGTGTCTGGATGATGTCGATACCTCCGTGGAAGCTCAACCGGTCGCCAAACTCCGCTTTCAGGTGGGCCGGATCCATGCCTGCTGCGTCCGCCTGGACCGGATTCAGCAGATCGATTCCCATGTCGATCAGCTCGGGAATGAGCGGTGCGATGGCGCCATCGCAGTGATACATCACGCCGACACCGCGCGATTTGGCGACTTCGATGAGTTGTTCGTGTCGCGGACGGATCACCTTGCTCCACATCCGTCTGGACATCAGTAGCGACTCCTGGGTGGCCACATCGTCGTAGAAATAGACCATGTCCAAGCGTCCCTTCGCCGCTTCGAGCGCACGCCGCGTGATTTCAACGTACACGTCGGTCAATCGCTCCATGATGTACAGCGGAATCGTTGGGTCCATCGCCAAATCTACAAGAAATTTCTCCATTCCGTACAATTGCCAGGCTACTTCGAAGATCGAGCCTATCCGGAAACGGAGATGGTATTCTTCGTGGGCATCCAATTGTTGTAACACGTCCGGTAACGGGCCGAAATCCCACCAGTCAGGCGCGGGCCAGGGGAACTGCTTGACCTCTTCGAGCGTCGTCATTGCCCCGAGCGGAAAGCTGGCGAGTGCCTCGTAGGCGCCGGTCGGAACCCGCTCCACACGAAAGTGACGCCCCCAGATGTCGTAGAAGTCTCCGTCGCGCGTCGATTGGCGCCACATGCGGTTCGGCAGGGAGCGGCTCAGCGCCTCCCACCAACTGACTTTGGTATCGGCGTGCAATGCCGATTGCGGAGGATTGCAGAACTGATCGTAGGATAGTGTCCGCAGATCGATCTGTAACTCTTGCAGGATGGCTTCCCAGGTCGGATCGAAATATTCCGAATTGCCCACAGCCGCGATGTCCGGCTGCATTCGTTCAACCAGTCTGTGCCATATTTCGGGTGTCGCCAGGAAATCGACCGGCACACGGTCTGGTTCTTCATGTCGCAAAGCAGTCCTGACCCGCTCGCGAGAAGTGATTTGCTTCTCCAATCCCTGCTTCCTTTCTTGCCAGTTGCCCAACGTCATTTGCCCGCTTTCATCTGTTCTACACGCTTGCGGTATACCTCGGGCACCTTGAGACCGGGCTTGGAGAACCAGACCGGTGCGTCGACGCCTGAATACAGCAGGATGTTGCCCCATGGATCGAATGCGCCCGTCCGCACGATGACCTTGGCTTTGTTTGCCATCTCAGCCAGAATTTGCTCGTGCGGAATCGGTGCATATTCGCACGCAGGGAAGTAACGTTTCACCTTTTCGAGGAGGGGCGGATTGTTCTCAGCCATCTCGGCAGCGTAAGATACCTTCTCAGCGATGAATTCGCCGGCAATGGCCGATAACACGGTTGCCAAATCGGGAACGTCTTGTACCAGCGCCAGGTCCACACGCCAGGCACTGTTGGGAATCGGGAAGCCTGCGTCACACACGATCATCAAGTCCCCGTGTCCCATCGAAGAGATGGCATAACTGAGATCAGCATTCAATATCTTTCCACTTTTCATGAATTGGGTCTCCTTTCAACTAACCATATCGTTCTTTGTATAGTTGTTCGACTGCAGCGCGTGTTGCCAGAGAGGGGATCACCCCCAGCCTGGTGCAGGCAATAGCGCCGGCGCAATTGGCGTATTTCACCGCTTCGACGATATCTTTTCCATCGGCCAAGGCAACCGCCAGCCCTGAATTGAAGGCGTCTCCAGCGCCCGTTGTATCTACGACCTCCACGCTCACGCCGGCGATCTCCAACTCTCCATCATCCGTCAGAATCAACGCTCCGTTCTCGCCGCGGGTCACGACAAGAGCACGTACCCCGTATTTCCGCAACTGCTGCGCCAGATCGACCGTCGGTGTACGGTCGTCGGGGGCCAACCCCATCAGGATGCGCAGTTCCGTTTCGTTCGGAGTCAGGTAATCGATGTGCTTCATGGCATCCGGATCCAAACGCGTAGCCGGCGCCGGATTCAGAATGGTGGTGACGCCATGTTTCTTGCCAAGGGCCATGGCGCGGAGCGCTGCGACCGGAGGAATCTCGAGCACGGCCATCACGACCGCACTGCGGGCAATCTGCATTTCTATGCGATCCACCCACGCGGCATCCATCAGGTTGTTGGCGCCCATGTCCAGAATGATCCCGTTCTCGCCCTGTTGGTTCAGGATGATGAAGCCGACTCCGGTCGGGCTGGCCGACGTCTGCTCCAGGTAGGTGGTGTCCACTCCCTCCCGACGATACAGCTCGGTGGCGACCTCGCTGAGTTTGTCGTCGCCGATGATTGCGGCGAAGTAGGACTCGGCTCCCAGCCGTGTGGTTGCCACCGCTTGATTGGACCCCTTGCCGCCTGGCCCCATATCGAAATCGGATCCGATCAGCGTTTCGCCGAAGACAGGCATGTGACTGGTCCGGATGGTCATGCCCACAGCAAAACTGCCGACCACAGTGATGATCGGTTTGCTCACAATCTATACCCCTCCCTCATGAAATGGTTAACACGCCGGCGTATCGTGGTTCTGCACTCATAGATGGACCGCTTGTCCCATCGCACAGGCCAACACGTTCTCTTCAGTGACGTCGCCTTGCACGAATTGCCCGGTGATCGTCCCAGCGCACATGGCAAGGATACGATCGCACTGTCCCAGCAATTCGGGTAGCTCGGACGAGATGATGAGCGATGCCACGCCTTCGGCAGCCAGGTGGTGCAGGATGGCATAGATTTCCGCTTTTGCGCCGACATCGATCCCCCGTGTCGGCTCGTGTAGCAGTAACACCGCGGGTTTGGTCGCCAGCGCGCGGGCGATAATCACCTTCTGCTGGTTGCCACCGCTCAGCGTCATCATCTTCTGCGACAGCGAGGCGATGCGAATGTCCAATTGCCTGACATAATCTTCCGCACGTTCGCGAATGGCACGGCGGTTCAGGAATCCGGCGTTGCTCACCGATGCCAGTTCGGAAGCCGATATGTTATCCTGCACGGCCATCAACGACAGTGCGCCTCGCCCGCGCCGGTCGGCAGGGATCAGGGCGGCTCCCCGCTGGATTGCCTTGCCTGGCGATGTGACCGCTACCAGCTCCCCGTTGACCCTGATTTCTCCCTCGTACCGTCGCAAGCCGAAGCAGCATTCCACCAATTCATCCTTTCCCGAGTCGGGCAACCCCGCGATACCGACGATTTCCCCGGCACGGACCTGGAACGACACGTCGGAGATTGCCTTTCCGCTGCTCAAGTGCTGTGCCTCGAAGGCCACTGCGCCGGGCGCGACGCGCTCCCCGTGGTGGACATATATCGCTTCGACATCCCGCCCAACCATCTTGGCGATAAGCTGCTGAACCGTCGCTTCGGCTGCATCGATCGTAGCGATAAAATGGCCGTCGCGCAAAACGGTGATCCGATCCGAGACCTCCAGGACTTCTTCCAGACGATGCGAAACGTACAGAATGGCGACGTTGTTCTCGCGCAGTTGCCTGAGCACGGAAAAGAGGTGCTCGGTCTCTTCGTTTGTCAGGGCGGAGTTCGGCTCGTCCAGGATCAGAATCTTGGCGTGGCTGGAGATCGCCTTGGCGATCTCGACGAGTTGTTGCTGGGCCACGCTCAATTGTCCGACGGGTCGTTGCAGATCCAGGTTTTCCATCCCCAAACGGCTCAGCGCTTGCCGGGCTGTCTTCAGGAATTCGTGTCTGGCCACAAAACGTAAGCCCAAACCTCCGCCGGCAGAGGAAAGCGATATGTTGTCGGCGATGCTGAGGTTCGGACACAGCGCCAACTCCTGGTAGACGACACTGATCCCCATCTGCTGCGAAACGTGGGGATTGGGAATCTGGCATTCTTCGCCTTCATAGATGAGCCTGCCCGAATCGGGCTGGTGTTCGCCCGCCAGAATATTCATCAGGGTGCTTTTGCCGGCACCGTTTTCTCCGACGATCGCGTGGATCTCGCCGGGATAGACGTCCAGACTGACGCCGTCCAGTGCCTGCACTCCTGGAAAACGTTTACTGATATTCTCTAATCGGATAATTGCTGGAGTTACATCGCTCATGTGGAGGAAATTCCTCTCGTTCTGAGATAACATGCTTCGCTGTAGTTACTGAACTGCGCGACTGTGCGTCAACCGGGTACTACCATATTTCCCCGCGCGGCGCAATGTGTGGCTGTGTGCCTGGCTGAGCGGTGGCGAGCGGTCTTCTGTCGCGTGTGCACTTTGGCTCGCCACCCTCAGCATAGGCCGTGTTCGGGTCCGCCTTATTCGGCGGGTGCCGTCATGTACTCCTCGACGTTAGTCTGATCGATGCGGGCGATACCGGTGTCCACATCGGAGATCGGGGTACCGCTCAGGAAGTCGACGAGCATCTTGACCGATTCGTAGGTCTGGCGCGGCGGCGCCTGGCTGAAGCTGGCAGCCACGAAGCCTTCTTCGATCAGATCGAGGGTGGTCGGGACTTCGTCGAAGCCGACGACGGTCACCTGATCGCCCAGGTTGTTGCGTTTCACGTACTCACCGGCGGGTGAGACCGAGCAGCACTCCAGCGAGAGGATGCCGGAGACGGTCGGGTTGGCGAGCATGGCATTCTCGATGGTGGCGTAGATTTCCTGCGGTTCGGTGCCGGTGTTGACGGTCTGCAAGACCTTGATGTCGGGATATTCGGCGAAGCCAGCGCGGGCACCGGTTTCGCGGTCGATAGACCATTGCGCAGCGGCATCGAGGGTGGTGATGATGACATCACCCTTACCGCCGAGCAGGTCGGCCAGTGCGACTGCGGCATCGTGTCCGGATTGGACGAGGTCCTGACCGGCGAAAGCCAGTCTGCCGCTTTCGGGGTTATCGGTGTTGAAGGTCACCACTGGGATGCCATCTTCGATGAAGCGCTGGATGACTGGGGCGAGTGCACCGGAGCTGACCGAAGAGATCGCCAGGCCATCGACACCGGCTTCGACGAGGCTTTCGAGTTCGGCGATTTGCGCTTCAGCGTCGGGGCCGACCGGGCCGACCATGGTGACGTCGATTCCGAATTCTCCTGCGGCCTTATCGACGCCTTGTTTCATGAACGGAGCGAATTCGTTGGACACGTCGTGATAGGAGACGCGGATCACGGGTTTCTCGCCTGCCGCCATTCTCTCGGCGATACGCAGATCGAGATTGAAGTCCTTCGGATCGACCATCTTCTTCGTCTCTGCAGCTGCTTCGCCCGGTGCCGTCATGTACTCCTCGAGGTTAGTCTGATCGATGCGGGCGATACCGGTGTCCACATCGGAGATCGGGGTACCGCTCAGGAAGTCGACGAGCATCTTGACCGATTCGTAGGTCTGGCGCGGCGGCGCCTGGCTGAAGCTGGCAGCCACGAAGCCTTCTTCGATCAGATCGAGGGTGGTCGGGACTTCGTCGAAGCCGACGACGGTCACCTGATCGCCCAGGTTGTTGCGTTTCACGTACTCACCGGCGGGTGAGACCGAGCAGCACTCCAGCGAGAGGATGCCGGAGACGGTCGGGTTGGCGAGCATGGCATTCTCGATGGTGGCGTAGATTTCCTGCGGTTCGGTGCCGGTGTTGACGGTCTGCAAGACCTTGATGTCGGGATATTCGGCGAAGCCAGCGCGGGCACCGGTTTCGCGGTCGATAGACCATTGCGCAGCGGCATCGAGGGTGGTGATGATGACATCACCCTTACCGCCGAGCAGGTCGGCCAGTGCGACTGCGGCATCGTGTCCGGATTGGACGAGGTCCTGACCGGCGAAAGCCAGTCTGCCGCTTTCGGGGTTATCGGTGTTGAAGGTCACCACTGGGATGCCATCTTCGATGAAGCGCTGGATGACTGGGGCGAGTGCACCGGAGCTGACCGAAGAGATCGCCAGGCCATCGACACCGGCTTCGACGAGGCTTTCGAGTTCGGCGATTTGCGCTTCAGCGTCGGGGCCGACCGGGCCGACCATGGTGACGTCGATTCCGAATTCTCCTGCGGCCTTATCGACGCCTTGTTTCATGAACGGAGCGAATTCGTTGGATACGTCGTGATAGGAGACGCGGATCACGGGTTTCTCGCCCGCTGCCATTCTCTCGGCGATACGCGGATTCAGCTCGAAATCCTTCGGATCGACCGTAACCGGTTCCTGCGCTGCAACGGGCAGGTACAGGGCGAGCATCATCACGATCATCAAAAGCGAACCCAACAACAGAATGTTCTTTCGTACTTTCATTGTCAACCTCTCCTTCGAATGGTTTTTCCCAACCGCTTGCACGGAGTTGAACGAGATCTTCGCATTTCAGCTACCAGCTAAAGGGCCAACGTTCACCGCAGGTTCTTCCGCCCCCACCTCCTTTCAAACCGAAAACAGCCTTCTGCAAAAATCGACAGGAACATTGATCCGCACGATCAAGTTTGTTGTCTGCTTTGTCTCGTCCACTTGTCGATGCCTACTGCCAGGATGATCACAGCCCCGATGACAGTCTCCTGCCAGAAGGGAGAGATGCCCATCAACACCAGCCCATTCCTGAGCGTGCCGATGATCAACACGCCCAGGATCGCTCCCAAAATGGTGCCCTCGCCTCCCCCCAGTGAGGCCCCCCCGATGATCGTCGCCGCGATGACATCCAGCTCCAACCCGACTCCCGTGCGACCGGCCTGACCGCTGGGAAGGAAAGCGAGGCTCAGAATGCCGGACAGAGCGCTCAGCACACCCATAATCACGAACGCCCAGATTTTCGTGTTGAACACGCTGATACCGGAGGTCCGCGCGGCTTTGCCGCTGCCTCCCACCGCGTATACACGAAAGCCGAAAACTGTCTTGGACAGGAGTATCCAGCCCAGTGCGGCGATGACGATGAAGAAAACCAGTTGCATCGGTATCCAATCGAAGATGCGCCCTTGTCCCAGGAAATAGAATGTCTTCAGCGCTTGCGGGTCCCCGCCGAATTTCTCGTTGATCGTGACGGGTTGCCCGTTAGTGATCAGCAGTGCGATCCCGCGTGCAACGCTCATCATCCCGAGAGTGACGATGAATGATGGCAATTGACCGTAAGTCGAGAACCAGCCGTTGAAGAACCCTACGGCGGCGCCGATGATCAAACCGACCAGGATAGCGAGCCACAGGTTCCAGCCGTTGATGAGCAGGATGCCGGTCATCAGGCCGGATAGGGCATAGATCGACCCGATCGACAGATCGATTTCCAGAGAGATGAGCACGAAGCTCATCCCCACGGCCATGATACCGATGAGGGACACCTGCCGCCCCACGTTGAGGAGGTTCCGCACGTTCATGAATGCCGGGGTAGCAAAACTCAAGAATAATGCCATCAGCACAAGGGCGACGAATACACCCATTTCGCGAGCGGATACGATCTTACGGATGGCGTCTCCCCATTGTGATCGCGCGACTCGACTCTTGGTGGTAGGCACTGTATTGGACACGGCTTGCTTGCTCCTTTGCTATGTGTTGTAGGCTTTGTTCAAGGCGTTTGGATCGCCTGCGGGTTTGCTGAAAAGACCGGCCTCACGGGGTTCCGGACGGTGCGACGAAGATGCTGCCGGTCGCGCTCGAATGACCTTCCCCGCGTCTCAGCACTGCGGACAAACGGTAGCGGTCCCCCTTGATCCACAGATCGGACAGCTCGATGGGTGAACCATCCCGCAGGTACGCAATCTGCTCCATGTACATGACTGGGCTGGAGGTGGGGATGTCCAGTAGCCGTGCTGCCTCTTCACTCGGCGTCCGTGCCTCGAATGTGCGGCGCCCCCAATCGATCGGCAGGCCGTATCGATCCTCGAGTACCTCGAAAAGACGGTATCGCGTGAAGTTTGCCGTTTCGATGCCGGGGCATTTGCCGCAGGCGACGTAGTTGTGTAGCAGGGTGATCGGTTGGCCGCTGACCAGTCGAACGCGCTTGAGGAAGAACACCGGTGCATCGGTAGCGACGGAGAGCAGAGAAGAGATGCGCGTCGTCGGCTGGATGAGACTTTGTTCCAGGACGTGAGTCTCGAACGCAATCCCTTTGCCGAGCAAGTCCTCGGAGAACGTGACCAAACGCTCCGCCAGCGGCTGTTCCAGCGCATTGCCGGAGACGAATGTGCCCCGTCCGTGTGTTCGCACGAGCAGCCCTTCGGTGATGAGCTCTGTGATTGCCTTACGCACCGTTCCACGGCTCACATTCAGAATTTCGGCAAGGTCGTCTTCAGATCTCAATTTGTGATGTTCCGCCCATGCCCCGCTCTGGATCTCCTGGCGCATCCACGACTTGATCTGCTTGTAGATCGGGGTGGGTCCCGAGCGACTCAATTCTGGCATCATTGGCAATTCTGTCTCCAATCGGAAGTGAAGAGGGGATAGCCCTATACGAATGACTATAGACGACTATAGACGTTTATACTATACCACAAGAGCGGACCGCTTGTCAAGCGAATTTCGTACCCTATACAC
>CAZPTF010000171.1:3505-8691 GCA_964589015.1 uncultured Anaerolineae bacterium | reverse complement strand
ATCAATCGCGGAGAGGCTTCGTTGTCCAGCCGAAGGCCACAACCATCGCACAGCAGGTAGGGCATGGTGGAGAAGCCATTAGCCGTCAGGAATTGGGAGATGGCCGCCTGACCACCCTGGTTACTGCCGGAATGGACGGCCGCGAGTCCGGTCACCCTGAGGACTTGTTCCGCGACAAAGTTGTCGCTGTCTTTGAGCATGCGGTCAAGCACTGCGCTGAAGGGGGCAGACCTATGTTCGATCAGGATCTGCGCGTCGTCGGGCAGGCGGCCGTGCGCCACCGTGCTATCGTCTGCGAAGACAATCCCCTTTTCACGTAACAGCTTGCTGAAGAGAAATCCCGTGTACAGTGCCGGATCCTGTGCCGTGATCTCGACCATCGCCGGATCCCCGCCGGCGGGCACTTGCCCCGCGACGCTGACGATACCCGACTCATCCGCATGCAGTGTGATCACAGCAGGCTGTCCGGCGGCGCCGGTCGCCACGTTGTTGTGAACGACCTGGCGGTCTATGGCGGGTTCGACTCTCACCCACGATGGTGCGCCGGCCTGATCTCCCGGGATGGCAGTCAACGTGATCTCGTTGTGATTGACGGAGAGCGCACCGGTCCGCGGTTGGAAGGAAGCCGCGTCGGTATCCCAGCCCCACACGAGCGTACTGGCCTCATCCTCGAACGCACTCCCATCGACCAGGATGTCACCCGTCACTTGCCTGATGCCGGCTGCGAACAGCACGTCTACCCAGCCTGCCAGGGCACGTGTGGTCAGGGTCGGGTCCCCGTAGCCCTTGATGACCAGATCTCCTGCAAGCGTTCCATCTTCAGCCAGCGTTCCAGCGTATCCCACTACGGTCCGAAATTGGTAGTCCGGGCCTAAGACATCCAGTGCAGTTGCCGCCGTGAGCAGCTTCGTATTCGAGGCCGGAATGAAGAGATCTTCCGGATGATACGTGTAACGTTGTCCGCTGCCGGTATCGTAGATCAACAGCCCAACCCGGCTACCCTGTTCCTCGGCGGACTGCACGAGCGGTGTCAGGAGCGTCTCCCAACTCTCATCCGTCTCACCGGGGCCCAGGAAGCTGAGCAACGCCACACTCAGTTTCGTGCTGATCGCCGTTCCGGGGGTTGGGCGGTTCCATGTCGCCCAGGCATGGACGTACGAGCTGTCAGCCGGAGAATCCGCTTTGAAACGATACACCAGGGGACCCAGTGAGGCTCCCCCACGAAGGTGCTCGATTTGGAACGTCACTCCGGAGCCATTGAACACGCCCGGGTTGGCAGCGGAGATCAACTCGGCATTGACGAAGGACGCACCAGTGGGAACCGTCCCAATCACCGTGATCTCAGAGAGCTCGATGTTCTGCTTATTGTGCAGGTTGAGGTAGATGGTCGTGACGCCGTCGCTGGCGGTTTGCCCCGTCAACTGCAGTTCGAGCGGAGGCCAGTCTCCATTTCCAGCGGCGGAGCTCCCGCTGACACCGAGCAGGGCCAGTGCCACGACGAGAACGAGCCAGAGTGAGCAATGCTTATTGTGCAATCATGCCTCCAATCAGGCCGTCATATCACACCAGAGCGCGGCGCAGATTGACCATGAAGTCCTGCGCGTTAGTGGTGATGCCGGTGGCCTGCATACTGCCGCGATTGGCGAGCTTATCGACCGCGAACTCGGAGATATCAACGATATAGAGGTACACAGGTCGCACCGTGTCCTGGCGGACCTGGTATGCGGGCAACATATTCCCGAAGGCGATGGTGTGGAGCTGCGTAGCGACGGCAATCACCGTGGTCGCCCGCTGCGCGAACTGGCGCATTTGCCGCTGCGCGTCGTAGACATCGGGAATGACCTCCGGCAGCGGGCCATCATCGCGGATGGAACCGGCCAAAACGAACGGGACATCTTGCTCGACACAGGTACAGATGATACCCCCGCTCAGCTTCATGGCAGCGATCGCTGCCGTGATCGAGCCATGCTTGCGGACGGCGTTGAGCAACTCGAGGTGATTGTAATGGCCCATCGCCTGGTGTTTCTGGTGATAGATGTCCTGTCCCAGCGCCGTGCCGAACAGGGATGCCTCCAGATCGTGTGTGGCGAGGGCATTACCCGCCATGATGGCATCGCAATATCCGCGCACGATCAGCTCCGCCATCGCATCGCGCGAGTCCTTGTCGAACGCAACGGCGGGGCCGAGAACCCACACGATGTAACCGTGTTCCCGTTCGTAACGTAGCAGCTCGTAGAGCGCGTCGTAGTCGCGTGAGAATGGAGATTCGCGCGTGCGCCTCACGTTGAACTGGAACTTGTCGTGGTTTCTCTCGGCAACATCCGGAGTAACGAAGCCACCGGCATGGACATAGATCCCCTCTTCGCCGTTTTCCCAGCGGCCGACGACGACCTGATCGCCCTGACGCACGTTGCGCGGTTCGACGACGCGTACGGTGCCTCCTTCAACCAGGATGACCCCATCCATCCGGCTTTCCGCACACAACACCCAGCGGCCCTGCTCCACCTGCACGTATTCGGGCAGGTTGGTCGTGGCGTGGAAGTTGTCCGGAACGACACCGTCCGCCGGGCAGGGAGCGGTGCGCGCCACCGGCGCACTGCAGAACGGCTCCTCATCGAAACGGGGTGCTTGATATACAGGCAATTGAAAGGACATGGGGCTGCTCGATCTCCTTCTCGAACGATCTGATGCAGATCACGATGCACATGGGACACGCCAACAGCGGCGATAGCCCGCGGCGATGTCATTCTAGAGTTGTACTGGGTCGGGTGGCTGCGGTGACGGCAGCGCGCAGGACGTCACCGGCGGTATCATGAATCACTAGCTCGGCGACACCGTCCTGTTCCGTCGGGTCGCGGTTGATGATAGCGTAGTGGCACGATTTGCGCCGCGCGAATGGCAACCCCGCTGCCGGATACACCGTCAGCGACGAGCCGACGACGATCAACACTTCCGCGCCGCTGACCGCGCGTTGTGACTCGAAGAAATCCCGTTCAGGCAGCATTTCGCCGAAAAAGGTAACCTCCGGCTTGAACACACCACCACAGGCGTGCATGGGGACGGTCCCGCTGCGTATCGTGTCCATCAGCCCGGTCGTCTTGACACGCGCGCCACAGCGCAGACAACGGCTCCATTCCAGGTTGCCGTGAACGCACCACACGGGGTCGCTTCCCGCACGCTGGTGCAGATCGTCGATGTTCTGTGTGATCACGGTGACCCGTTTCCCGGGGCGGCGGCCCAGCTCCGCAATAGAGCGGTGTGCCTCGTTGGGTTCCGCCTTGTCGACGATGGTGCAGAACTCCCGCGCGAAGTTGTAGTACAGGCTGGGGTCACGATAGAAAGCGGCGACATCGAATACATTCGTGCTCACCCCACGCGTATAGATGCCGGACGCGCTGCGGAAATCCGGAATTCCACTCTCCGTGGAAATCCCTGCTCCGGTCAGGAAGACAATGTGCGTTGACTGGTCGAACCAGGTGCGCAAGGTGGAAACAGGATCGTATGCCATACGGAATGATCCTCCTATCATCCGAAGAACAGCTGCCAGGACTGACAGTGGCCGATCACGGCGAAAACGCAAAAAACACAAGGGGCGGCCGGTACGAACCGAATCTCCCCCCTTATGGGCTTTGGGCTTTGGCTGTGAATCCGCCTATGAGGTTGGGACGACGCAACGGAAACCGATGCCGCGATTGCTATCCGACGCGCTCCCGGCACTGCGGCTGGCGGTTCGCGTATCGTACGGCGCGGAGAGCAGATTCCCGCCGCGGTTGACACGGTACTGCCCGAGCGCCGGGCCTTGCGGGCTTTGCTGGGCTACGTCCTGATAGGGTCCGAACCAATCGGCGGTCCATTCGCTGACATTCCCGGCCATGTCCAACGCACCGGTCCAGCTTGCCCCGCTCTGGAAACTGCCGACGGGTGCGGTCTCAATGTACCCATCCGACGAAGACGTATAGTTCAGCCTGGCATCGTCGAACTCGTTGCCCCACGGGAAGATCCGCGATTCCGGACCGCGTGCCGCATATTCCCACTCGGCCTCGGTGGGGAGCCGCCCGCCTGCCCACTGGCAATAGGCCCTTGCTCCATCCCAGGAAACCAGGCTGACCGGATGTTGCGCGAATCCGTCCTTCGACTGGTAGGCGTCGCCCGTCTTCTCGATTTGGCTGTAGCGGCTGTCCAGATCGATCCACTTCGCGACGTCCGGGGCCGTGGGCACGGTCTCGGTCAAGAAGCGGACGAACTGGCTGTTGGTGACTTCCGTGCTGTCGATCCAGAACCCTTGGAGAGTGACCTCGTGCGCAGGCTGCTCGGAATCGAACCATGCAGCCTCGCAGTTGCCGCTGTATTCCTTGCACAACTGCAACACGCTGTCGATTTCCGGGTCGGTGCTGCCCATCCGGAACGTTCCGGATGGGACAGCCACCATGACCATAGCATCAGCGTCACGGTTTTGACTCTGGTTCAGTTTTAACCCGGCGCCGGCGGACGATTGCTTCTCAGTCGGCTCCGCTTTGGGCGCAGGCTTCTGCACGGCCGGCGTCGTCTCTACAGGGGGACTGGTGAGCTCCGGAGTGGCTTCCGGCTTGCCCTCAGTCGCTGCTGGAGTCGGTTGCGCTTTTCCTGGGCCACCGCCAACCGGCGGCTCTCCCGTGCGGGCACCTGCCGGCATCTGTCCTCGCGCGCCAGGCGGAGGCATCATCGTCCCCTCCCCAAGCGGTGGGGGCATGATGGTCCCCTCCCCGACTGGTGGCGGCATCATCGTCCCCTCTCCGAGCGGTGGCAGAGGTTTCTCGCCCATTGCTGGCATCTCAGACGGCATGGTCGTTCCCACACTCATCACCGGAACGATCGTCGCGGTGGGCGGCTGCCCGAGAATATTGGAGATAGTTCTCACGACTTCGGCGTTGTGTTTCATGAACACGAAATAGTAGATGGCGAGACCGGCTGCAATCGCCAGAGCCAGCAGGACGATCCACGACAGGCATCCTTTGCGCGGTCGTGCCGGCTCAGCGAATTCACTGACCTCAGCCGTTCCGCGGAGCGTAGCGGGTGGCGCCTGCGGTGGCTCAGCATAGGTCGGCGGTAGCGTTTCCGCGCGCACCAGTGGCTCGACGACCGTAGCGGCTGTTTCCACTGCAGGTATCGCCGGGCCTTCGTCCGGCTCGGCGAACGCGCTGACCTCA
>CAZPTF010000171.1:0-3405 GCA_964589015.1 uncultured Anaerolineae bacterium | reverse complement strand
CAGCCAACCCGGCACGCTGTTGCTCAACGGCTTGCAGCCTTTCGATCATAGACTCCACTTCTGAAGCCAGTTGGGGATCGGTAGTGGGAATCGCCAGCGCCCGGCGGCATGCGGCCAATGCACCGGGGATGTTGTTGTCGCTCTCCAATTGACCGGCGAGGCTGAGCAGCGCGCCGATGGCGACATCGTTGTCCTTCGTCTCAACGAGAGTGCTGTCCTCTTCCTCATCCGGAAGCAACGTATCCGCCATGTATGGAACGGTGACATCAACATCCGTGGGCAGAACCGCTAGCCACTCGCAGAACGTCGGGCAGTTCGCCAGGTTTTCGCTGCGCCATACGCGCTTGAGCAGCGAGGCAACCGGCTTCCCCCACCGCTCGCGGATTACCTTGCGCAGGGCTTGATAGCGTTCCGAGTTCTGCTGCTGAATCTCAGCAGGGTCGAAATAGTGCTCGCCCCAGGCACGCCCGCGGATCTGCTCATCGCACCAGCCCAGCATCTCAGCCAGCAACAGTGCACCGGCGAAACGGTCGGCATCCGCGCGCCATTGCGGTTTCATCTTACGATAGCTATAGCCCGGCAGCGGGGCGGTCATCTCCGCCGGCTGCGACAGAGCGGGCGCGTACATTTCCTCGACATCGACCAATTGCAGCGCCAGTTGACCCGGCTGTGCATCCGGAGCCAGGTCCGGAATGAGGATGTTCCCGCCGGTCAGATCGCAGTGCGCCAGGCTGTGTTCTTCCATGTTGACCAGCACTTCCGCCAGGGTCCGCGCCCATTTCAAGCTCTGCTGGGGACTCACCGCGGTCTCCTCCAGCATGACCTCCATCCAGGTGGGACCTGCGATCCAGGGCATCAGCACCGCGTAGCTCAGATCGGGATACTCGCGCAGCAAGTCCCGGTCGGAGCTGGCAGCCAACACATCTCGCTTGCAGACGCGCAGTCCCGGCCAATTCGCCAGCGTATTGAAGAAAGCGTTGGCCCCTGCCAGCGAAGGCGCGCGATAGTTCGGCTCGAAGACCTTCAATGCGGAGCGCACCTCCTGACCATTCGCCGCCACCGCGACCAATTGATATACGATGGATTGCCGTCCAATTACCGCATAGGGGCTCCCCGGCGACGCAGGATGTTCGGGTACACGGTAGACAGCACCTCTGATTGTCAACACATCGTCGACGCTAGGCTGAAAAGCCATGTCAACTCCTCCAATCTTTCAGGTCAAGCATTTCGTTCAGAGTACTCGTCGCGCGTTCACAGTCCTGTATTTTATCACACCCCCGATTTTGACACAAACCGATCTGACAGCGAGGTATTTCCGGGGTTGCAGACACTGGACCGAACCGTGGGAGGCTGGCCCAGTCTGCACAGCCGGATACGGGATAAGGGGACGTCCTGGCTTCCTGACCCGCGCACATCGGGCATTGGCGACTTCGTTGCCGGACGGGCGGTGGGCAACCACAACGGTTGTCCCACGATCGCTGCGGGTGACCTGGCAGCGAATCGCCGCCGTGCATTGACGCCTGGCACACGTTGCGATATACTGAGGATGCGTATGTCCAGGCGTCAATGCACGCCCCACCGCGACGGGCAACCCGGCGGTGTCGCGGCTGTTTGCTTTTCGCCACTGCGGTGTATATGAGGATGTGACTCTGCATCCGCTGCGGGGATGGTCCATGCGCCAGATAACACGAGCGAAAAAACGAAAATCCGGAGGTCAAGAGCAAAATGTTGTTGGCTGAATTGAGAGAATCTGTGGTTTGGTACGCCCAACGGATGGTCACCGATCGGCTTGTCAGCGCGCGCCAGGGCAACGTGAGCGCACTGGACCGGCAAGCAGGGATGTTCGCGATTACTCCCTCGGCAGTGGAATATATGACGCTGAAACCTGCGGATATCGCGGTCCTCGACCTGGAAGGCAAGATTGTGGACGGAGACCTGAAGCCGACCAGCGAATACCGCATGCACCTGCTGATCTACCAACGTCGACCGGATGTAGCGGCAGCCATCCACTCCCACGCGCCAATGGCATCGGTATTTGCCGCAACCTACGAGACGCTTCCTTTGGTTTTGGGCGAGACCGCCGGAGCCGTGGGACACGCCGTCAGGGTAGCACCGCATGTCCCGCCGGGCACGTTGGAGCTGGGCGAGGTTTGTCTGGACACGATGGGGGAAGGCCTGGCGGTGATCATGGGCAGTCATGGCCTGCTGGTCGTCGGGCACGATCTGGCGGCGGCCTATTCATCGACGCACGCCGTGGAGGACAACGCCCGCGTCGTAGTCTATGCACGGACAATGGGAGCGCACCTGCACATCATTTCCGACGATGTCGCCAAGTCCATGCATCAGGAGTGGATGTACAGCTATAGACAGAGTGAGCCGGTCGTGCGCTGAAGTGACGTACGCTATACGCAACATCCCCCACTGCTGTACGCGCGGACCGGCCAAGCGTCGCCAGACCGGAGTCTGGGCGTGCGCTGGTTTTTCGTAAGGAGGAACACGGTGCGAAATGACAGGCGATTGAGTTGGACCGGGTGTGTTTTGGTCAGCCTGTTCCTGGCGTTGAGTTGGGTGGGATTGCCATCGCAACCCGTGGACGCACAGGACGCAAGTTGGCCTGCTGCGCTCAGCTTCACAGAGATTGCCGGAGGGTTCGAGAAGCCGGTGTGGATTACCCACGCCGGGGATGGCAGTGGCAGGTTGTTCGTCGTCGAGCAGCCGGGGCGGATCCGCATCATCGCTCCGGATGGCACGGTTTTGCCGGCCCCCTTCCTCGACATCACCGAGCGGGTCGGGTGTTGTGGAGAGCGTGGGCTGCTCAGCGTGGCCTTCCCGCCCAGTTACGCGCACAAAGGCCACTTCTACGTGAACTACACCGGCAAGGACGGCAACACGGTCGTCGCGCGCTTCCAGGTGAGCGTGGACCCGAACGTCGCCGTCGCGGCGAGCGAGGAGCTCATCTTGACGGTGAAGCAGCCCTACGAGAACCACAACGGCGGGTTGCTGGCCTTCGGTCCTGACGACGGTTATCTCTACATCGGCATGGGCGATGGCGGCTCACAGGGTGATCCGCAGAACCACGCGCAGGATCCAGGCCAACTGCTGGGCAAATTGCTGCGCATCGACGTCGAATCGACCGGCAGCGGTGCGCCGCGTCCCGAGGGCATGAACTACGTCGTCCCCGCGAGCAACCCCTACACGAGCACGGTCGGCTATCGGCCCGAAATCTGGGCGCTGGGCCTGCGCAACCCGTGGCGCTTGGCGTTCGACTGGCAGAACGGCGACCTGTACATCGGCGACGTCGGGCAAAGCAAATGGGAAGAGATCGACTACCAGCCGGGAAGCAGCACCGGAGGCGAAAATTACGGTTGGCGCATCCTGGAAGGAACACATTGCTTCAATCCGCCC
>CAZPTF010000170.1:2838-8748 GCA_964589015.1 uncultured Anaerolineae bacterium | reverse complement strand
CCCGGCGGGAAAAGAGGAAGCTGAGTTGGATCTGCCGGTCAAACGGCGCGCGGTGCGTGGCCAGATGCCCCTGCCGCTCGATGAGCTGGAGTTGGATCTACCGGCGCCGGTGAAGAAGGCTCGGGACCGCGTGCAACCGGCTGCGGACAAGACTGGCGAACGGCACAAGCCCGCACCGCAAGCCAGCGGCAAGGCGGAAACGACGACCGACCGCCGAAGGAGCGGGGCTGGTGGAAAACAACCTCGCCGGATCACGAGCACAAAACCCAAACGAGAATAATGGCCAGCCGAACCGCTGGATTCCCATCTATTATGCAGGCCCTCAGACAGTTGCCAGAATATGGTTTTGCGTTATAATCAGGGTGATCAATCTGGAGGTGGAAGGCGATTGTTTGGTCGTTCCAAAAAGATGCAGGACAGTCTCTCTCGTACGCGGCAGTCCTTTTTCAGTCAGATTACCAGCCTGTTGGGTGCGAATGAGATCACCGCGGAGACCTGGGAAGAGCTGGAGGAATTGCTCATCCTTGCCGATGTCGGTGCCGGCACAACCATTGAGATTGTGGACAGGGTCAGGGAGCGGGTCAATCAGGAACGGGTGCTGAGCGCTGCGCGGGTCAAGGAAATGTTCAAGGAGGAATTGCGCGCAAAGCTCAATGTCGAGGGGCCGCCTGTTCCGGGGCGTGTGCCGCTGAGGGTCTTCCTGATCGTTGGAGTGAATGGCTCGGGCAAGACCACCTCGATTGCAAAGCTGGCGTACCGTTACAAGGAGCTGCTGGATCGCAAGGTGATGTTAGCTGCGGCCGACACGTTCCGAGCGGCTGCCATCGATCAGATCAAATTGTGGGGAGAGCGGCTTGGGATCGAGGTGATCAGTCATCAGCCCGGTGCGGATCCGGGCGCTGTCGTCTTCGATGCGCTGCAGGCAGCCCAGAAACGCAATGTCGATGTGCTAATCATCGATACTGCGGGGCGGTTGCATACCAAGTTCAACCTGATGCAGGAGCTGAAGAAAGTCCGCAACGTTATCGCCAAGGCGCTGCCGGGTGCACCGCACGAGACGCTGTTGGTGCTCGACGGAACCACCGGGCAAAACGCACTCTCGCAGGCCAAACATTTCAAAGACGCCGTTGAGGTCACCGGTGTCATCATTTCCAAGCTGGATGGCACCGCGAAAGGTGGGATGGTGTTTTCCGTCGCTCAGGATCTGCAGTTGCCCGTCCACTATGTGGGTACGGGAGAAAAAATGGAAGATTTCGTCGAATTTTACCCGGAAGATTTCGTTGATGGTTTGTTCGCGTCATAAATGCTTGAAGGAGTGAAATCAGTACACAAATGGAAGATTTGGTCAGTCGTTTGAATGTGTTGGATCGGCAGATTGAGAACATCATGGTGCGTCTTTGACGTAACAGGAAGTCGCAACAAAATCGCCGAACTGGAAAAACAGGCAAGTGCTCCCGATCTGTGGGATGATCCCGAAACCGCCCAAGAAGTCATGCAGCAGCTTTCCTCGTTCAAAGAGAAAGTCGCTCAGTGGGATAATCTGTCTGGACTTGTGAAGGACACCCTCACGCTCCTCGAAATTGCCAGCGAAGAGAATGACGAAACCACTTTGCAGGAGTTGGCAGAAGAAGTCGACAAAATAGAGGCCGATTGGCAACAACGTGAGTTTGAGTTGCTGCTCTCCGGGAAATATGACCGTGGGGGTGCGATCCTGGCGATCCATGCGGGCGCCGGTGGCACAGAAGCGCAGGATTGGGCGCAGATGCTGCTCCGGATGTATACCCGTTGGGGCGAGGCCCATCACTGCAAGGTGGAGATGCTCGATTTCCTGGACGGCGAAGAGGCTGGAATCAAGACCGCTACATTGAGTATCAAGGGCAATTATGCCTACGGATACTTGAAAGCTGAACGAGGGGTTCACCGGTTGGTGCGTTTGTCTCCGTTCGATGCAGCCAACCGGCGCCATACGTCATTTGCGTTGGTCGAGGTGATGCCCGACCTGGAGCACGACATCGACATTGAGATCCGTCCCGACGACGTGAAGATCGATGTGTTCCGTTCATCGGGAGCGGGCGGGCAGAACGTGCAAAAGAACTCCACGGCGGTTCGCCTGACGCACTTGCCGACCGGCATCGTCATCAGTTGCCAGAACGAACGGTCTCAGGTGCAGAACCGTGAAGTGGCGATGCGGATTCTCCGCGCGCGGCTGTACGAGATCGAGTTGCAGAAGCAGGAAGAGGAGAAGTCTCGGCTGAAGGGCAAGCATGTCGAAGCGGGCTGGGGCAACCAGATTCGCTCCTACGTGCTGCACCCCTATCACATGGTCAAAGATCTGCGGACTGACTTCGAGACCGGGAATACCGCGTCCGTGCTCGACGGAGGGTTGGACGGTTTCATCGAAGCGTACTTGCGGCACACGGTTGGTGAGAACAGTAAATAGGACTTGCCAAGAGCTGTGGTCTGTGCTATACTGGGTGCATAATAAAGGCTGTGACGGAGAAGAGTAGATGTGAGGAATCTGCCAGGGATGTGGGGTCACCGATTGGAAACCCCGCTCAGTGGAATCACATCGAAGTTCGCTCCCGAGCCGATGGCTGAAGGGTATCGCGGTGTGTTCGCGGACATCCTGGTAGGTCGTTCCGGTGTTCCCCCGTTATCGGGAAGCCAGTCGCCAGGGAGGCTGCTGGTATGAGTGGGCCTGTTTTGGGCCAAACAGGGTGGTACCACGGAGATTTGACGGCTGTGTCTTCGTCCCTGAAGGACGAATCGCAGCCGTTTTCTATTCTGTTGTGTCGGGAAGGAGTGGCGTGATGCTTGAACAACTGAATCAACTGCTGGAAAGCGCACTGCAGGAGCTGGGAAGCGTGGCGGATCTCGAAGCGTTGGACCAATGGCGCGTGAATTACCTGGGCAAAAAGAGCGCGTTGAGCCAACTGTTGCGCAATGTGGGTGGTCTTCCGCAAGAGGAACGGCCCGCCGCAGGGAAACGCAGCAACGAGGTGAAAGTCGCGTTGGAGGATGCTTATGCTTCCCGTGAGGGGGCATTGAAGGCAGCCAGTCTGGAGAAGTCGCTCCGGGCGGATGCCATCGATGTGACGTTGCCGGGGCGCCCGATGCGTGTCGGTCATTTGCATCTGAGCACCCAAACCTTGCGCAAGATGTATGCCGTCTTCGCCGAAATGGGCTTTCAAGTTTTCGACGCACGTGAAGTCGAAAGCGATGAATATAATTTCGAGTTGCTCAATATGCCGCCCGCCCACCCGGCACGCGATATGTGGGACACACTCTATTTCAGCGAGTCGTTGTTGCTGCGAACGCATACATCGCCGGGACAAATCCATGCCATGCGCACGTACTATCCCGAACCGATTCGTGTCATTCTGCCCGGGAAGTGTTATCGTTACGAGCAGGTGACCGCCCGCTCGGAGTTCATGTTCCACCAGGTCGAAGGTCTGGCGGTGGGCAAGAACATCACGTTGGCTGATCTGAAAGGTACGATGTACAATCTGGCCCGCCAACTCTTCGGCGCGGACCGCAAAGTGCGGTTCAGGGCGAGCTATTTCCCGTTCACAGAGCCCAGCATGGAGGTGGACATGGACTGCATCATCTGCAAGGGCGAAGGGTGCCGGGTATGTAAGCATACCGGCTGGCTCGAAATCGCCGGATCCGGGATGGTCCATCCGGTCGTGCTGGCCAATGGCGGGTATGACCCGGCGGAGTACAGCGGTTTTGCGTTCGGTCTGGGGGTGGAACGTCCCGCGAT
Organism: uncultured Anaerolineae bacterium; assembly: GCA_964589015.1. Taxonomy (GTDB): domain Bacteria; phylum Chloroflexota; class Anaerolineae; order DAOTYC01; family DAOTYC01; genus CAZPTF01. The sequence goes on along the minus strand of CAZPTF010000170.1, from coordinate 4,985 downwards.
GCTGAAGTATCACATCGATGACATTCGTTATTTCTTTGGCAATGATCTCAGATTCCTGCGGCAGTTCTGAGTGCCTGATGCGGTCGATTACGAGATTGAAACCATATAGCGTGCAACAGAGGAGTGGGCAAAAATGAAAGTGCCGTTGAGTTGGCTGAGAGACTATGTCGATATTACACTGTCCGCCGAGGAGTTGGCGGAAAAGATCACCTTGGCGGGTCTTGAAGTCGAAGGCATTGAATACATCGAAATCCCGCCGGAGCGGATGCACTGGGATCCGGAGAAGATCGTCGTCGCCGAAGTGCTGGACGTTCAGCGCCATCCGAACGCGGACCGGCTCGTTCTGGCCACCGTCGATCACGGCGTTGGAGAACCCATGCAGGTGGTGACCGGTGCCCCCAACTTGAAGGTTGGCAGTTCGGGTATCAAGGTGCCGTTCGCCAGACAGGGCGCGCAGCTTTATGATGGGCACCAGGAAGGCTGGCAGGTAGCGACGTTGAAACCGTCGAAGATTCGGGGCATCCGCTCCGAGTCGATGATCTGCTCGGAGAAGGAGCTGGGCCTGTACAACAGCCACGAGCAGGTCATCCTGCTGCCGAACGACGCGCCGGTAGGTGTGCCGCTGGGCGAGTACATGGACATGAACGCGGTCGCGCCCGCAGACGTGGTATTGGATCTGTCATTGACGCCGAACTTGGCGCGTTGCTACAGCATCATTGGTGTGGCGCGCGAAGTCGCAGCGCTGACCGGGCAGGCGCTGCGTATCCGGACACCGGTGATGAAGGCGCTCGGCCCATCGATCGACGGGCAGATTGCGCTCGCGATCGAAGATCCGGATCTGTGCACGCGCTACTGCGCGACGCTGATCAGGACCGTCGACATCGGGCCATCGCCGTACTGGATGCAGCACCGTCTCACGTTGGCAGGTATGCGCCCGATCTCGAACATCGTGGACATCACCAACTACGTGATGCTCGAGTGGGGCCAGCCGCTGCATGCGTTCGACTACCACTGCCTGCGCCCGCGCAACGAGGGCGACAGCGAACCGGCAATCAGCGTGCGCCGCGCCAGGCCGGGCGAGCAGATGTCGACGCTGGACGGGCAGGTGCGCAAGCTGACCCCCGACATGCTGCTGATTACCGACGGTGGCGGCCCGATCGGCCTCGCCGGTGTGATGGGTGGCCTGGAAAGCGAGGTCACGCCACAGACGAAGGATATCCTGCTCGAGGCGGCGAACTTCGATAACATCAACACCCGCCGGACGGCGCAGGAGCTCAAGCTACCTAGCGAGGCGTCGCTGCGTTTCGGCAGAGGTGTGCCTGCTGAGATGACCATTCCGGCGGCGACGCGTGCGAGCGAGATGATGCGGCGCTACGCTGGTGGTGAGATCGCACAAGGGATTGCGGACCTGTACCCGGTTCCGCAGCCGACGCGCGTGGTCAACATTACGCCGCGTGAGGTGCGCCGTCTCTTGGGCGTGGATCTCACGACCGGTGAGATCGCAGGGATGCTGGCAGCCCTCGATTTCATCTGCACGGAGAAGGGCGACGTGATCGAGGCGACGGTGCCGCAACATCGGCTGGACATCGAGATTCCGGCTGATCTGGTGGAGGAGATCGCCCGCATGTACGGCTACGACCGTATTCCGCTCACGCTGATGACGGACGAGCTTCCCCCACAGCGGCGCAACCTCGTCCTGGAAGGCGAAGATCTGGTTCGCGATGCGCTCGTCGGCTGCGGCCTGGATGAAGTGATCACCTATGCGCTCACCAGCAAGCAGACCATCGAAGCACTCGATCCGGCGCAGACCGCGATGGATCCGCGCCAATACCTGAGGCTGACCAACCCGCTGACCAGCGAACGCGAATATATGCGGCGCACGCTCGTCGGCAGCCTGCTGGAAACGATGCGCGACAATTTCCGCTTTCTGGAGCGGATTGCCATCTTTGAGGTGGGACGCGTGTACCATCCGCGTCCGGACAGCGAGATTCCGGACGAGCCACGCCGCCTGGGTATCGCTCTCGGCGGGCCACGGGATGAGCGTGTGTTCCTGGGCGATACTGCATTGCTCGATTTCTACGATCTGAAAGGGGCCGTAGACGAGGTGCTTGCCCGCCTGGCAATCGCCGCGGCGACGTTCGTGCCCA
>CAZPTF010000170.1:0-2738 GCA_964589015.1 uncultured Anaerolineae bacterium | reverse complement strand
TATCCGCCGCCAGCGTCCGGACTGCCATCCTCGCCGCGGGCGGCGACCTGCTCGCCGATGCCGTGCTGTTCGATCTCTATCGCGGAGAGCAATTGGGCGTTGGTAAGAAGAGCCTGGCGTACGCGCTCACGTTCCGCGCGATGGACCGTACCCTGACCGATGCGGAGGTGAGTGCCATCCAGAACCGGATTGTGCAGGCGTTACGCGCGCAGTTCGGCGCCATCTTGCGCGGCTGAGCGACGACACGACCTGCTCTGAAGTGCATGGGAACAAACGGAGGGCGGAATTGAGATGACACAACTCCGCCCTTTCTGCTACGCTGAATCCGGCAGTTCGTGCGTCAGCGCTCGGTACGTTTGCCGCCGCCGAGTACGTCCGCTTTCAGCAGGGCCTGCGTCTCTGCCTTGGTGACAAGCGGCAGATCGAACATGAGCGTCTGCTTGATGCGCGTTGCCGCATCGCCGACGAGCACGCCTTTTCGGATGCCGTCTCCATCGAATCCGGCGGTGAGCAGGCCGTAGTAGAAACCACCGTTCCAGGTATCGCCGCCGCCGAGCCGGTCGAGCAGCACGATTGGCCGGACCACCGGCGAACGGAAGAAGTTACCGTTCCGGTCCATCGCCGCGGTCTCCCAGCGATGCTCCTCGAACGTGTCCGGGTAGCGAATCGTGATCGCGACGATTTTCGTATTGAATCGCTCCATCACTTCCGCTGCGAACGCGCGGATATCGGTATCTTCGATGTCGCCGAAGTCGCCTTTGTCGATTTGCTCCGCGCTGTACTGCCCGCAGCCGATGCCGTAGAGCTTCGCCATGTCTTCGATCGTGGTGATGAACACGTCGATGTAGTCGGTGATCAGCGGGGTCATGATCTCCCTGCACAGCGCCTCGGACCACAGCGAGCCGCGATAATTGAAGTCCATTCCTACCCAACACGCGGCGGGCTTGGCTTCCATTGCCTCGTGGAAAGCGTCCAGAAGATAGTTTCGCTCATATCCACTGTGAGGCGCCAACCCGAAGCTGATGCCGGAGGTATGGACCAGACGGCAGCTTGCGAGGGCAGCTCGCCAATCAACCATGCCCGCACCCAGCTTCGATGCGGCGGAATACATCCGCTGGTACCAGCCTACCGTCCTGCGCGGGGTACGGCCCAATTCGTATAGAAAACGGCCGATCGATTCGCTTTTCGGCGCCCACACGATGTAATCCGTGTTGAGCCCCTGCGCCCGTGCGGTATCGCGTAGCAGCCAGCCATAAGGATTGTCTGGGATGCGGGTAACGTAAGCGGATGGGATGCCGAAGCGCGACAGCAGCATGGCCAAGGTCAACTCGCTACCGGCAAGGGAAATATGGACCTGGCGCGTGCTTTCCAGACGCTGCATGTCGGCTGGTGTGTCTCGCACCATCGTCTCGCCAAACGTGACGAACGCAGGGCCTGTGCCTTGAAAGGCGCTCAGATCATCCTTGGTGATGTCGTACGCTAACTCAGCCATAGAAGTTGGACCTCCTCCCTGGTCGTCAGGCCACGACTGGCGTTGCGTGGATCAGAAACGATGTACTCATAACTATCATTCGATGCTGCCATCCAACCTGACCCGTTTTCCCGCCTTTCCCTCGTAGGCGACTGCGACCAGGTCTGTCTCGATCACTTCGTTTGGCTGCATAAACAACGCCGAGCCGTTCTTGATGGCATTCATTACGCCACCTGGCGGATAACTGGTGAATGGCTCCAGGGCGCAGTTGTAGGTTCGCCCATACCAGGGGTAATCGTTGTGCCCGCCATAAACCTGCCACATCCAGAGGTACTTGAACAAGCTGGCATCCCAGGCCATGCCCAGACCGACCCCTGTTTTCTCATTGGTGATCGTGTACCAGCCCTCCGTGAGTTCTTTGAAGAAGACGACGTCGACGGAACGCGTGTCCCGTGGCAGTACGCGGGTGATGTCCTGGAGCTTGCCAGTGCGCCGGTTCGGCACCATCGGGAAGTCGTAGTCGCCGCCGGGTTCCCACAGCCCGTTGACGTGGAAGGACGCAACTTCGACTTTCTTCGCCGGTGTTTTGACCACGCAATGTTCATCCAGGAACGGCGTCCCGACTGTGGGATGGTGCCCCCACATCACGGCGAATTCCGCTGCGGATTCATTGACCAGCTTCTCGTGGATAAACAAAACCGCCTTGTTGGCCTCGAGAGCCATTGTCCGTTCCAGCAGCAGCGGGGAGCGGTAGGTGCGTACCCAGGTGCGAACCGCGACACGATCGGGCGTGTTCTCGACGATCTGTGCCTCGAATGGCAGCAACGAGACCTCTCCGTGCAGACCCTGGTAGGTCCCCATGTACGGCTCTTCCGCCCAGCCGGCCGAGGGTAGAATTTCCTGCCAGCCACCATAGAAGTAATCGTGAAAGTAGCCTTCCGGAAGTGCACTGGTCGACACGAATGGGGCGCGGAATTCGATGGGAGACTGCCACATGAAATCCAGATCTCTGGGCTTGAAGGTGAAGTCGAAAATATCGGCCCCCTTGTCGAGCCAGACGCCGACACGCAACAGTTCGTTCTCCAGGTATCCGATTCTCATCTCTTTGTACGTGTAATCCAGGCTTATTCTGCATCCTTCTTTTCTTCCATAGCTATACATTGTCTATTGTTCTCCTTTTGATGTGAATTGGTCGAGCGAATCAGATCCATCCTCAATCCGTCGTCGCTGTTTTCCTGAACAGACCGCGGACTCCGTGGCTGATCGT
>CAZPTF010000169.1:0-8765 GCA_964589015.1 uncultured Anaerolineae bacterium | reverse complement strand
CGACTTAGCTCAGATGCGCCGGATATCGCCGATATGATCAAGGGCAAAGTCTGCAAGGACGAAGACGAATGCACTGCCAAGCTCGCATCCAATTCGTTCTGCTATGGCCACTATGCGTACGAAGTGACTTTCCAGCGAACCTGGTAGCATGATCCTGAACACCGTACTTGTATGGCAATCGTATCGTCCATCCACCTGTAGAAGGAGTTGAAATGAGCGCATTGCAAGCAGTAGCCGAACTCATGGCCATAGCCGCACGTACTGCCCCCAAGACCAGGGGTGAAGATTTCGTCGTCACACACATCATCGAGGGTGCAGCGCTACAGACCCTCGCTCAGGGTATGTTCGACCTCGGCAAAGAAAAAGGGGAAACGGATCCGCGTAAAGGCTTCCTGCGTGATGCCGGGAACACTGCGAATTCCGAAGTGGTACTCCTGATCGGCATCAAGGACGCTACGCCTGCCGGGTTGAATTGCGGTGCCTGTGGTTACGCGAAGTGCATGAAGATCAATACCCTGCACGCTGAATTCGAGGGTCCACAATGTGCTTATCGCGTGTTGGACATGGGCATTGCGCTGGGCTCTGCGGCCAAAATGGCGAGCATCATGAACGTCGACAACCGCATCATGTATCGCATCGGGACAGTCGCACGGCAGCTTGGCATGATCGACGCGGATTACGTCATGGGTATTCCGCTTTCGGCAACGGGCAAGAGCATCTACTTCGATCGCTGATCGGTTCGTTCATTGGCGCCAAGCTGCCGTAGGGCGCTCGACGCCAGTTGATTGTCCGTTCCCCAAAAGCATCGGAAAGGGTCTGACATGGATTGGAAAGAAGTCAACAGCATCGCCAAGGAACGCTTCAGTGGATCATGTCGTGTCTGTCGCGTCTGCAACGGGATTGCCTGTGCAGGCGAGATGCCCGGCATGGGAGGCACCGGCACAGGTTCGAGCTTCACTGCCAACATTGAGGCGCTCGCGTCATACAGGCTGGTACTGCGCACCTTGCATGATGTACGCAATCCATCGATCGAGCTCAACTTGTTCGATCACCGCGTGTCCGTCCCCATCCTGGCAGCTCCGGTGATGGGCACCCAGCTAAATATGAACGGTGCCCTGACTGAAGCCGCGCTTGCCACGGCCCTCATCCGGGGCAGCGTCCAGGCCGGTTCCCTGGGCATGACTGGCGACGGCCCCAATCCCGATTTGTACCCCACTGGCCTGGCAGCGATCGCCGACCAACAAGGTCGCGGGATCGCCATCATCAAGCCGCGCCTGGAAGACGAAATCGTCGCCAGAATCAGGGAGGCAGAAGATGCGGGTGTCTGGGGAATCGGTGTAGATGTAGACGCAGCAGGGATCATCGGCATGGTCCGTGCGGGACAACCGGTCGGACCTCATCCCCCACAAACCTGGGAGCGTATCATCGCACAAACATCCCTCCCATTCATCCTCAAGGGAATCATGACTTCTGAAGAAGCCGAAATCGCCGCGGATATCGGCGCGGCCGGTATCGTCGTCTCGAACCACGGCGGGCGCATCCTCGATCATACGCCAGGTACTGCAGAGGTTTTGCCGGATATCGCCGATGCGGTCCAGGGCGAGATCGTTATTCTAGCAGATGGCGGCGTGCGGTCAGGCAGCGACGTTCTGAAGATGCTCGCCCTCGGTGCTGACGCGGTCCTCGTCGGACGCCCCCTGGCAATCGCCGCTGTCGGCGGCGGCGCAGAGGCTGTCCATGCACTGATCGACAGGATGTCCGACGAATTGCGTGCGGCGATGATCCTCACCTGCTGCGAATCACTTGCGGACATCGATGATTCAATCCTGGCCTGACCCACCAGAGCACAATCCCTTTGTGCAGTCCGACATTTACGGCACTTCCGCGTATCCCGCCGAAGAGGCTTAGTTATCAGACGCAATGGACCTCGATGCACTTCAAAATAGCGTGTGGGCGCAGTCCTTCCATTAGTGTCACGGCTTCGTCGATCAGCAGAGCCGCTATGTGCGTCCGGCCCTCTGACTCCGTTCTACCATAGACGCTTGGTCGCATCAACTCTGTGCATTTCTGTGATTTTGGATATTTCCCCTTGTGTGCTATCATTGCAGACAAGCATTTCCACATTGCATCCACAATTGTACTTCACAACCCAACATAGTTAGCAAGACAACCGTGCCAGCATGATCCTCTATCGACTGGGAATAAGCAATAAGGGAGGTTCTCATGGCTCATCAAGCGCAAAAGTCGTTTTCCCTGGTCATGCGTCAGGGACCTCTGGCGCACAGCACCTTTGTGCTCGACAAGGACGTGGTCACCCTCGGTCGTGCTACCGACAATGACATCGTCATCCTGGAAAGCGAGGTCTCGCGCCATCACGCACGCTTGATCCGCCAGGGCGAGAGTTGGGTTCTCCATGACCTTGGGTCACGCAACGGGACCTTCGTTAACGGGCAGCGCATTACCGGCCCGCTGCGACTCACAGAAGGCAATCAGGTTGCACTGGGACCCAACGTCGTCTTCGCGGTCAATGAGACCACCCCAGCGTCTAGCGAAACTTTATCTTCTAAACGACCTGCTCCGCACGGAGGTGTCGCGCCACTCCCGAACTCCGGAAGCCGTACGGAATCAGTCGCACCGGTCCAAGCAGCACCACAGGTCCGCAAGAGCAGTACCAAATGGTATGTGCTGTTGGGCTCTGCGCTTGTCATCCTCTTTCTGCTGACGTGTGCCGCGGTTCTGGCCTATCTCTACCTCAACGCCTCACAACCCGTTGCGGCCGAAGTCTCCGCTTCCGTTGGTCCTGACATCGCGATTCAAGATCCCGCTCCTGGCTCACAGGTGAATATCGGCGATTCAGTTCTCGTGTTTGCGACTGCACGCGACCAACACAGAGTCACACGAATGGAATTGTGGGTCGATGACCAATTGATTGTCCAGCAAGACAGTCCCGACCCCGCCGGGGTGACACCCCTCAGCCTGATCCATAGTCTGATTGCGACAAGGGAGGGTAATCACGCGGTGAGAGTACGGGCCTACAATAGTCTGGGAGGAACGAGCGAGTCCGCCACACTGTACATAGGCGTCTCTGGCGGGCAAGCGCCTTCCCTCGCCCAATATGTCATCCAGGCTGGCGATACCCAAGAGACGATAACCCAAATGATGAGCACCACAGTGGGGGCCATCATGAAGGAAAACCCGGGGCTGGGTAAGGTAACCGCACCCGGACAAGTCATTATCGTGCCCGTCGTGGCAGGATCGTACGTCCGGCCACAAGGCGGCGCCCAGCCTTCCAGCGCAGGTTGGAGCGGAGGAACGCAAGGGACTCCTCAGCCCAAGCCGCCAGATAAGCGCGACGCACAACAGCCGCCTTCGGCAGACGGACCGGGGCTTCAGTCCAAAGGCGGCAGACCGCCAGACAAACGTGACGCACAGAACCCACCGCAGGGCTCGGCTGGCGCGCCCCTTCTCAATACGCAGCCAGGCGACTGCACGGTCACGCTGACCTGGAGCGCGGTGCCCATTGCGGCAAAGTACATCATCTATGCACAGATCAGCCCCAGCTCGAATTGGCAGACTGTGGCGGACCTGAAGGCTGATCAACGCACATACGAGGCCAAGGACCTCAAACCGGGTACTTATTTCTACAAGGTCAAGGTCCAGACTGTAGCTGGCAAATGGGCTGAAAGCGCGCCCCAAAAAGTGATTATTGCCCCCTCTGCAAAGTGCATCCCTCGTGGCGACTATAAGTTGGTCCATTTCCAACCGCTTAAGTTCGAGCCTGTCGATCCCAAATACAAGCAGGGCGCGTTGTTCGTCACGCTGGGCGGCGTCACCGGGCGAAAGATTCCTTCGTCCCAGGGAGAACCTTACCCCTTGCCCGATTGGAGCGCCAAGAAGATAGAGGAAGTCTGGCCGGCGCCGATGTCGCTCTATCTCAACCCCGACGAACCTCTACGACTGGAAGTGACCGGCGAGGGGTGGGAAGCAGCCGGCAAAAAACCACAAACCCTGAAAAGCTTTGAAAGAATTCACACCGCCGGCGAGGTAAGACCTGATAAAGAGTTTACAGGTAGTAATGACCAGTTCAAACTCACCTATCGCCTGTGGCTCGAGGATACCAAATGGACAGGCAAGGGCACTGCCGCCAGCATCAAGCCACCTCCCGAACTGCGGCTGGCCAAAGATGTCCAAGACGTGCACAGCAAACTACAAGGCAAAGAGATTTACGCCTGTCACCAGGGCTGCGATCCCCACACCGATCATGTCTTGCGCTGGGACTTTGCCGGTGACGAGAAAGCCATCGAAGGTTACATCGTCTACCGTGGATACAGTTGTCCGGGCCAAGACGGTCAGATACGTGCGCCGCAGGTACTGGGCAAACAATATCAGGGTCTCAACATCCCGGCCAGGAGCGAGCCGGTCGGCTGTGCGGCCCGTTATCAGGTCAGTGCATTCGGACCGGCCGGCGAGTCCGCCCCCAGCAACGAAGTGACCGTGAACACTGCTTCCGCCGTGTCTCGCGTGAAAGTGACCTTCAAAAACCTGACACTCAGCCGGTTGACCACCACCGAGGTCTATCTCCAGGCCAACGAGTACAAGCGCTGGTCGAAGACGATGGTCATACCTTCCGGCACGTCTGATCTGAGCGCACTGTATTTCGACGACAGGAAGGGAAACAACACGCTGACGGTCAACCTGGGACCGGGCGAGACCCTCCAGGTCAGCGTGCAGGCCGGTGCATGCCAGATCGGCCTCCGGTCTGTCGACACGACTAAATCCGCCACGTATACGCTCGAGCAGGGTGGCGCCGACAAATGTTCGGCCACGGTCGAAGTGGATCCCCTCAGTCCGCTGCCTGCCGGGCAGGTCGCCCGGCCGCAAGCCGACGTAGGCATCATGCATCCGTACTTGATTGGCAAAGATGTGTATATCCGACTGGATAGTCTGGGACCGGACGTGCTCGCGTCCAATAGGGTTGAACTGACAAGTTACTGGCTGACACCGGGTGTGGCGGACAAGCCCCTGACTTCCAAACAGACTCTCACCCGTTGGTGGTCCCCTGCCGCCGCTACAACTATGGAGGTCAGAGTCGGCAGCACAGACGATATCGGCCAGCTTGACCCGAAGACTGTACCGTTATACATCGAGGTCAAACCAATTGACTTCGACGACCCCTATCAGGCCAACAATGTCTGGCAGGACGAGATACCGGAATTGCTACCGCTTGCCGGGGGGATACCTCAAATGCCGGAAAGAAACCGTCCGGATGGGGAGCTCTGTTCACAGGACGATGAGTGTAAAGAAGATTCATTTTGTTTGAATGGCCAGCGGTGCGCTTCGCTTGCAGCGAACGTCGGGAACGCGTCTGCAGGCGAATACTGCCACAGTGATGACCAGTGCGCCAGCAGCGTATGTCTGTGCAAGTACGGTTCGGACGGAAAGTATTGCAACAAGTGGAACGACGACAGTGCGGGATTGAAAGAATATGGCCTGATTGGAACGTGCATCGCAGCAGGGCAGAATGGAGCGCCCTGCCTGGGAAACGGAGACTGCGCCTCCGGATCCTGTGCGGATGTCGGGACCGAGAAGAGATGTGCACCGCCTGAAAGAAGCGGCCAGGCCGGTGATTCCTGCTATCACCGCACGCAATGCAAATCCGGAATGTGCAAGTGCCCCGAGGGGGTTGGGTTTACCGGCCATTGTTTGCTCAGCCCAGGAGTTTGCGCAGCACAACTGGAAAACGGGGCAGACTGCAACAAAGCAGAGGAATGCAGGTCCGGTTATTGCGCCGACATATCCGCTCAGTATCCCGGCAAATGTGCGCCGAAGAACGGCACAGGGCAACCCGGCGATTATTGCCACCATGATGACCACTGTGGTATAGGCTACTGCGAATGCGCTGGTTTCGGCCCCTCTGATGGCAAATTCTGTAAGAATTGGTTGAATTTCAACCCGACCTGGCACCCCAGGTGCGATGCGTTGGAAACAGGTCAGACTTGCACAATCGACAAGGATTGCGAAACCGGGCATTGTGCCGGCGTTACGCCTTCTCAGCCAGGAAAATGTGCACCGAAAAGTGGAACCGGAGAAGAGGGAGATTACTGCATCAGCGACGGCCAGTGCACCAGCAACATGTGCGATTGTCCCAAAGGCTCTACGGGAGATCCCTGCTCAGGCTGGGAGAAATTCACCTCCAGCAACCACGGCGTGTGCAGGTCCCTGCAACCGATTGGAGGCTCTTGCTGGGAAGATGCAGCATGCGAGTCGGGAAAATGCGATGGCTGGTTCGAGGCACACGCCATAACCGCATTTGGAGCTGCTAGCGATGCTTGGGGCAAGTGCGTGTCCAAGGAAAGGCATACGGCAAAGGCTGGCGAGTACTGTCACAACCACGAGCAGTGCGCCAGCGGGTATTGTCTTTGCCCTGACAATGCTTACGACGGCAATTCCTGCAAAGATTGGTTGAAACGCAATTTCCCATCCGAGCAAGGCAGATGTGCTTTGGAGCCGGTGAAAAAAAGCGATGGCGATTCGTGTTCCGCGAACGAGGAATGTGAGTCATGGTATTGCGCCGACGCTTGGCCGTGGCAGAAAGGCAAATGCGCGCCAAAAGACGGCACAGGACAGGTGGGCGACTATTGCCATCACGACAATCACTGTGCCAGTGGGGCCTGTGTCTGCCCTGATTACAAATACGATGGCGCTTTCTGCAAGGACTGGGCCAAGTTTAGCCCCCTCACGCATGGCACATGCAGCCTGCCGGCGGTCAAGAAACGCAACGGAGATTATTGCGCCAAAGGTGAGGAATGCATCTCGGGATATTGTGCAGATGGAAAGAGATGTGCTCCCAAAGACGGGACAGGCCAGTCAGGAGACTATTGCCATCACAACAACCACTGCAGAAGCAAAACCTGCGATTGCCCTAAAGGTACAGATTGGCTTGGGTTCTGCCAGGGCTGGGAGACACTCAATTGGCAGAAGGGGCAGAGCGGAACCTGCTATTGATATTCCCGAGCAGTGGTTTCGCACCCCGACCGCTTTCCTGCAAGGAGAAATAATATGACTGCACGAACTGATAACCAACCAACAGCGCATTCCCTGACACCACGACGAAAGTTCATATTTCGTGGCACATTGCTTGTTGTCCCGTTGATCCTGGCATTGCTCTGTAGCGCCTATCCGGCAATGGCTCAGATCCCCGCTGACGGCCCTCAGGTCTGGATCGAGTTTCCTCTCGACGGACAAATGATGCCACTGCAAGAACCGGTGCCTTTTGTCGTCTATGCCACCGACGCTCAGGGAATCACACAGATCACGCTGCGGGTCAACGGCGAAGACCTGCCTGCATCTCACATTGAAGCACTGAGCGCGGACGGCAGTCAGCGCACAGTGTTCCTGGACCAGGAATGGGTCACTGACCAGCAAGGGGAATACATCGTCGAAGCGCGAGGGCGTAACAGTGCTGGGACCTATGGAGAACCGGCCTATGTCAAATTCTGCGTCGGCTCGTGCGAGCCTGTCCGGACACCAACAGCGATCGCTTTGCCCTCGTCGACAAACACGCCATTCATGACAGTCACAAACACACCGCGGCCTCTGATCGCACCAACGAACACGATGTGGGCACCACTGGTCTCCGGTACCGCCACACCCACGCCAGCGCCGGCGCTTATGGTCGTCTCAACTACCACGCCAACACCAGTGTCGCAGCCCGTCTATAACCTGTACGTCCGCCGTATGGACTACGCACCGCCCAACCCGACGGTCGGTGATGGCATCCAGATGGCCGTGATGATCGCCACGGACTACGCACCACAGGGAGCACCGTACTTCCCGGCATCCCACTTCCGTTGGCGACAGGGTCCCACCTTCCCATGGAACGAAGAAGCGTGTCCCGACAATACCCAGTACGCATCTTGCCTGAAGACCATCGTCTTCACCTACAACCAGCCGGGCAGCTACGTCGTCGAGGTCCAAGCCGACAGTCATGGCGAGGTCGCCGAAACGGATGAAACGGATAACACGAAGACCTGGACGATCGCCGTCGGCCAACCACAGCCGGTCACGCTGACTCCGATACCCTACCAGCAACCAGTAGCCACGAGCATCAATTTCCGCTCGGATACTCCGTACGTCAATGCCGGCAATTGCACGACGTTGCGCTGGGACGTTGATGGCGTTCAGGCAGTCTACCTGAACGGACAGGGCGTCACCGGTCACGAAGCGCGGCAGGTCTGCCCCTGCGAGCCCACTACCTACCGTCTGGAAGTCGTCAAGAACGATGGCTCACGCGAAAGCCGCGACGTCTTCATCGATGTCTACGGCACCTGCCAGGCGGAACCACCGCCCGGCCCCGGCGAGGACATCTACCCGCCCGATTACCCGTCGTCCGACTCCACATCGCCAGACACCAGCGGGCCGGACATCAGCGGCCTCGGCGTCAGATGGGAAGGTTGCCGGCTCTACGGTTACGCCACCATCGGCGACGCATCTGGCGTGAGCTGGGCGCAGTTCCACTTCTCGATCGACGGCAACGCGCACAGCCTCTGGATGGCCGACCGTGGCGGCTACTGGGAGACCGAAGCCGGCGGGCAAGCCCCCGGCATCAACGGCACCATCGACTACTACGTCATTGCTTCCGACACCAACGGCAACCAGAACGAATCCGGTAGTCACTCGGAATCCTTCACCTGCGGAGTGAACTACTGACAGACTAACCGTGTGGGGCTGGACGCCAGTCCCCACACGGTCTTGTTATGTCTATC
>CAZPTF010000168.1:0-8830 GCA_964589015.1 uncultured Anaerolineae bacterium | reverse complement strand
CTGTATATCCCGGCCAGCCATTCTATCGTTCACCCTTACGTGGGATGTTCCGCTACAGTGCCAGTCTTCCATCCCAACCCGGATGAGGTCAGTGAGGTGATCGAGATGCCTCTCTGTACGTTGCTGGATCCCGCAACAAGGGCCGAGGAATACCGCCGGATCAGTGGCCGGCGGGTACGTGTGCCCTTCTATCGCATCGGGCCTCACAAGGTGTGGGGCGCAACGGCGATGATCCTGGGCGAATTGGCTGCTATCCTCGCTGCCACGCCAACGCTTGCGCAAATTCCCAATCCTCGGGCGTGTTGATATTGACAAAGGACAGCCCGTCGGGATCGAGTTGGCTGAGAATTGGCTCTTCAACGTAGCAGACCTTCACTTCGGGGAAGAAACCGACGATGGTTACCTCACCCTTGTGCAGAGAGCGTTCAATTGGGGCGATGCACGACCGGGCATACACGGCATGGAGAGGTTCCGGGCCTTTACTACGCTGCGGAATGACCACAGCGCACTGGTCCGCAAGCGCGACGAGATGGCGCAGGAGGTGAGCGTTGAGAAAGGGCATGTCGCAGGCAACGACCAGCACATGGTTGTACTGCGCTGCCAGCAGGCCCGAGTAGATGCCGACTAACGCCCCACGTTGGGCTACGGCGTCTCTCACGAAGCGCACGTCGTGCAGCACGCCCGCCAGCTTGGCGGCATCGTTCGTTACGACGATGCATTCCTGGACGACAGGCCGTATCGTCTCAACCACCCGTGCAATGAGCGGAGTATCACCGAAAGGGACCAGCGACTTGTCAAAGCCCAGTCGAGTACTCCTGCCACCAGCCAAGACTACACCGCTGACCTTGGGGGTCATGTTTCTCCCCTCAACCTAAAAAAGAATTGCGCTGCGCACAGCATTCATCGGCGGTTGGGCACGTGACTTACCCACCGGTCGTGGTTCACGACTCCAAACATCCCGGCATTGCATCACAGAAGCAGGCAGGCATCGACCCACCTGCACGAGCGGCGAACCGGCACAACGAATGCGCGCGTACGATCACGACTTCTTCACCGTCCAGCCGGATTTCGTGCTCCCAGCACCCACACGGGCCGTTCCATTCCACGAAGTCCACGAGGCGACACGTCACCACGAGTGGATCGCCGTGTCGAGCGGAGTGTAGATATTCGATATCGAGCCTCACGGGCAGCACATCGAGATCCGCGCTGATGTCCAACGACTCCGTACACGCTGTGAGGCTGTCCATCAGCCAGACGAGATAGAAAGCATGATTGACGTGCCCCATCGTATCCAGTTCGTGGTGCCGTACCTGTTGGTGTGTGCTGAACGTGTTGGCTGTGCCCGCCGGGTGCCACGACCAGGGTAGAGAAGCGATGGCAGTCACGCCGCTGGGCGGAAAGCACTCCATCATATCATCGGGGACACGTGTTGGGTGCCGGGTGGCCGTGTTGACGAACGCCCAATCGGCCTGCGCACTGCACACCAGGCTGCGATCGCAAGCGCGCCTGATTTCGTATTCACGCAGGGCACGGATACGGCTGAACCGTGAGATCCACGTCGTGGCCTCCAGCAGCTCACCGTACGCGACGTATGCATGCCATTCGACCAGGAAGCGATGCACCCACCAGAACGCCCCGATGGCTTCGTAGCGTTCCAGCGGATAACCATTGTGGGCGGAAGCCAGAATGCCGGCCTCCTGCATCCAGTTCAGATACACTTCCGGTCTCGCCGTTCCGGAAGCGCCGAGTTCATAGTGGCGAACGGTGAGCGGCCAGGTGTACCGCCCCCCATCGCCCATTACCTGCTCCTTGATCCGCTTGTTCATCGAGTCAGTCATCCAAGACTTGAGCGTTCCTGCAAGAAGGAGAGGAGAAATTACCGCTCGCTCCTCTCCAGTGGTCCCATCAAAAGGAGCTTGAGTTTGCGCATTGCGTGGGCGCGCAACCAGGCTCAGAAAGCGCGGAACTTGTCCCGCGTGGCGCCGCAGACCGGGCACTTGTCCGGTGCATCACCCTCTACGGTATGGCCACACACATTGCAGATCTGCATCACACCCAAGGTGATGTCCTTGCGCTCGACAGCCGACTGCCGGGCTACTTCGTACATACTGGCGTGAATCTTTTCGGCTTCGAGAGCATAATGGATGCTCACCATAGCCTGTTTCTCTTCCTGGACTTTGGCGACTGCCATGTAAGCAGGGTACATCTCGTCCACTTCGAAGTTCTCGCCACCGATCGCCTCACCCAGATTGTCGGGAGTGGTCGCGATTCCGCCCAGGGCGCGGAAGTGGTTGGTGGCGTGAACCTGCTCCGCATACGAGATCGCTTCGAAGAGCCGGGCAATGTTGGGCATGCCTTCTTCGCGAGCGGTTTCGGCGAAAATCTTGTAACGCATACTGGCCTGGCTTTCGCCGGCAAACGCAGCCTGCAAATTGGCTTCCGTCATTTTCTTCATACTATAAATCTCCTTTCTAACTAGTAATCATTCCCAACAACTCGACAATACCATACGGGTTTGATTTTGTCAAGACACCCCACTTCGCGGATACTGCCAGGGTTTCGGGCAATATGCAATTTGCTTCAACGTAACAAGCCCGCTTAACCTTCGATGATCCGCGGAACGGTGGCACCACCGTGCGGCATGATTGCCACGGTAGCGCCAGCGCCTGCCTGGTGAAGAGCCGTAGCGACCGCTTCCGCCGCATTGGCGAAGGGGCGAAGGCCCATGCGCTTGACCTGTTCGTCCGCGAAGGAGGACACCAGGTAGATATCCGCCTGTTTCATCGTCAAAGCGATGGCCGCCGCTTTGTGCCCACCGAGCACAAAATTATCGCGGATACGCTGAATGATCTGATCGGGTGTGTGCCCGGCGGTCATCCAGTCAGCGAATGTCCCGTGCCCCATCCCATCCCGGCATTCGGCTACCAGAACGATCACACCGCCCTGCCGAACCGCCAGGCGCGCATTGTCCAACGCCTTCTGCGACTGGTAGAGGTCAATGTCTTTGGGATAGCCGCCGGCACTGACGACGACGACGTCCGCGTAGTCATTCAGATCGACCATATTCTGTGCGTTGAGGATTTTTCGTCCGACCGTGTGCGATTTGAGCGGATCGCCGGCGACAGCAGCCACGATGTTGAAGTCCGCGTCGAGCACGACATTCAGCACGAAGTCGATGCCGAGCATCGCCCCGGCCTCCTCGATGTCCTGCCGCACCGGATTGTCCTCGTAGTGTCCGGCGACTGCGTTCGGCTCGACCATGAGCGAGTGATTTGCCTGGATCGTGCGCAGGGATGCGACGCCCGGAATGGCGCCCTTGACCCCACCACTATACCCCACGAAATAATGAAACTCGAAATTGCCGAGCACGATCTTCAGGTTGGCCTGCGCGACCGGCACGAACACCTCGACCGGTGTCCCTCGCCTGGTCTCACCCAGATAGGCCACCTTGGTGACGTCCGAATCCACACAGCGAAACTCACGATAGATTTCTGGGCCGACCAGGGCTTCTTTTTCCTCTTCCGTGTGTTTGCGGTGACTCCCGACGCCGAAGACGATCATGATGTCTTCGTTGCTGACTCCGGCGCAGCTCAATTCCTCCAACACAAACGGCAACAGCGTCGAAGTTGGGCACGGGCGGGTGATGTCGCTGACGATAATCGCGATGCGCTTGCCTGGTGCCGCCAGCTCACATAGCCGGGACGTGCCGATCGGGTTGTTGATCGCTTCGCGCACGATCGTTGCTACGTCGGCATTGCCAGAACTTGGCTTGGGCTCGAGTACGATTGCCCGGTTATCACCGCCTACGACGATTTCCTGACTCCCGCGACCGTAGGCGAGACTGAAACGGTTGTTTGTGTTGTGGATCAAAATACCCCCCGTCACTTTCGATCAGACTTGGTGAACTCAGTGGACAACCCGTTACCTGACTTTGTCGCTGAAGATTCTAACACAGACCGTTCTCCCTTGTCAAAACCATTGGCGTTGGGCAGCGTATCGGGGTATACTACGTACAGCACTACCCACCGGAGAGTAAACCAATGACAGACAAATATGCCATTCTCACCGAGATTCCTCTGTTCGCCAATCTCTCTTCCGCCTCTCTGCAGAAAATTGCCGGTGTTGCGCGGCTGTCGTCAAGCAGCGATGGCGAGATCGTCATGCTGGAGGGAGACACGGAAACACCCGTCTATTTCGTCGTTCGCGGGACTGTACGCATCTTCAGGACCAACCTGGACGGGCGAGAACAGTCGCTGATCTATCACCACGCTGGAGCGGCGTTCAATTTGCCCACCGCTTTCCTGGATGAACCGGTTGCACCCGCCAGTGCGGTCGCGATTGGCGAAGTCCAGCTGCTCGTCATCCCGCGTGACGATTTCCGCCGCATTGCCAGCGAAACGCCCGAGATCGCGTTGGCTGTGTTGCGGGACTTCTCCAGCAAGCTCCTCCACTTCACCCGATTGACGCACGATCTCAGCCTGGTGAGCGTTCGCGGACGTCTCGCGCGTTTGCTGCTGGCCCGCGCCCAGGCAGGCGACAAGGCGTTGCTCCGCTGGACACAGGGAGACATCGCCGCGGACATCGGCACCGTCCGCGAGGTGGTCAACAGGACCCTGCGCGCATTTGCCCAGGAAGGGCTGATCAAGATGGAGCGCCAGCGTATAACGATCCTCGACATCGCAGGTCTGCAGGCCGAATCCGAGCTCTAAGTACGATCTTTCTTGCGTGACTTTTGTCACAGACTCGCGCACTGAACCGTGATACACTGCATGATGTCACACTGATGGAGGCGTTCTTTGGCAGATAACTGGGTATTACCGGCAATCGATTTGACCCGCTGCACCGGCTGTGGCGTGTGCGTGGCTTACTGCCCCACTGGAGCGGTCGAAATGGACCACGGACGTCCCCTGATCGTCCGTGTCGCAGACTGCAGCTATTGTGGTGACTGTGAGCAAGCATGTCCGGAAGGGGCGATCGGTTTGGGGTACGAAATCGTCCTGCCCACGCCCACAAAGCGAGACCGGCGACATCCTGCCGGCTGAAGTAACCCAGACGTTCTGTGCCTGTGGACGCATACCAACACATTCCATGCAATGCGCAGCGAAAAGGAGAGAAAAATGTCCATGTTTTGTTACCAGTGTCAAGAAGCCGCCAAAAACCAGGGCTGCACGGTCCGCGGAGTCTGCGGTAAGGTCGAAGAGGTTGCCGCCCTCCAGGATTTGCTCATCTGGCTATTGAAAGGGATCTCGTTCTACGGTGTCCAGGCACGCAGGCTGGGGATCAGCGATCCTGAAACCGATCTGTTCGTAGCCAAAGCCCTGTTTTCCACGATCACCAACGCAAACTTCGACGCGGACAGGTTCGTTGCACTCGCCCATGAAGCCGTTGACCGGAGAGATGATCTCAAAGGCCGTTTCGAAGTGGCCTACCTGCAGCAACATGGACGTCCGTTCGTGGACCGGTTGCCGGAGATGGCGACCTGGATCCCAGAGACGGGTGATCAGGTCGAGCTGATCGCACAGGGAATGCGGGCCGGTATCCAGTCCGATCCCAACCTGAATGAAGATGTACGTTCTCTGCGGGAATTGTTGATCTATGGCATCAAAGGATTAGCGGCGTACACGGATCACGCCTACGTATTGGAGCATGCCGACGACACGCTGCTACATTTCATGCAGGATGGATTGCTGCTGACGACCGACGACAAGGCGACCGTAGATGACCTGGTTGCTACGGTGCTCAAGTGCGGCGAGATGGGCGTGCACGGCATGGCCCTGCTCGACCAGGCCAACACCGCAACCTACGGCAATCCCGAACCGACTCACGTGAACATCGGAGTCCTACCGGGGCCGGCCATCCTGGTAAGCGGCCACGACCTGCGTGACCTGGATGAGCTGCTCCAGCAGAGCGCGGGCAAAGGCGTCAATATCTACACACACGGAGAAATGTTGCCGGCGAATGCCTATCCGGCTTTCAAGAAGTATGCGCACTTCGTCGGGAACTATGGTGGTTCCTGGTGGCAGCAGCAGAGCGAATTCGAGAAGTTCGGGGGTGCGATCCTGATGACGACCAACTGCATCGTCCCGGTCAAGGACAGTTATCGCGAGCGGATCTTCACCACCGGCATGGCCGGGTGGCCGGGGGTCACACACATTCCCGATCGTCAGGACGGGGGACAGAAGGACTTTCGCCCAGTGATCGCTGCAGCACTCAAATGCGAGAGCCCGCAACCTTTGGAACAAGGGACGATCCCCATCGGGTTTGCCCATGCGACGGTACTGAGCGTGGCAGACAAGGTCATTGAGGCCGTGAAAAGTGGGGCGATCAAACGGTTTGTGGTCATGGCGGGATGTGACGGACGGCTCAAGTCACGCGAATATTACACCGCTGTCGCCAAGCAATTGCCCGGGGATCACGTGATCCTCACCGCGGGCTGTGCGAAGTACCGCTATAACAAACTGAACCTGGGCGAGATCGGCGGCATTCCGCGTGTGCTGGATGCAGGGCAGTGCAACGACTCCTATTCGTTGGTCGTCATCGCACAGAAACTGGCGGAAGCCTTCGGACTGGATGACATCAACGACCTGCCCATCTCCTACGACATTGCCTGGTACGAGCAGAAAGCGGTTATCGTCCTGTTGGCCCTGCTCTCGCTGGGTGTCAAGCACATCAGGCTTGGCCCCACGTTGCCGGCATTCGTCTCGCCGAACGTGCTGAACGTGTTGGTCGAACATTTCGATATCAAACCGATCACGACCGCGGAAGCCGACGTCGCAGCGATTGCCGCTGGACGGTAACTGCAACATCACGAAATGGACGACGAGCCCCTCGCTATTCCGAAGGGGCTCGTCACTTCTCGCAGCTGGTGTTCGGTTATCCTGACTGAGTGATGCCACCCCGGCGCAAGGCCAATACGAGACAGCCCAGTGCGAAAACGCTGACCAACCCTGCAGATACGGAGATCGCTGGCATCCCCCCGGCGAGCCAGATGCCGCCGCCCAGCAGTGCACCGGTCACCCGTCCCAGGCTGCCCGCGGCGAGGTTGAACGACATCATCGTACCCCTGGCGCCAGGCAGAATCTCCGTGAAGTGCGCGAATGACGTCACGATGGTGAATTCGAAGCTCAGAAAGACGAGGAATATGCCCAGTAGAGCGAGCGGCAGCGTGCGCGCAATCACGAAGAGTAAGAAGTAGCTCAATACGGTTGCACTCATCCCGACGGTGAGTGCGCGGCCAAGACCAGCCCGGTCGGAGACGAGCGCGGTCAGTCCCTCGCCGAGCATCTCGGCCACACCGATGACCATCGTTGCGGCACCAAGCGCTACCAGCGTCAGCCCGAAAGACGATTCCAGCCACACGCCATATACGACGAAGAGCACATCGTTCGCGGCGCAAATGAAGAAAGTGAAGCCCAAGACCCAGGCCACAGACCGGTTGCCGCGCATCTGCCGCCACACCTGAGCGAAGTTCTTCGATCGCTCCTGCGCCCTCCGGTGGCGGCCATCTCCCGGAACGAACAGGGTTACAGCGATCAGGCACAACGCGCCCAGCACGCCCATCACCAGCAGTGAGGACTGCCAGCCCATCCGTTCGATCAACACACCAACCAGCGGCACACCGATCAACGTGCTGCCTGCCCAGGACATCTCGAGCAGCCCCATGGCAAAACCGCGCCGGCCATACGGGATCTGCTCGCCCACGCACGCCTGGGCGTTCGGGTCGAACAGGGCTTTGGCCAAGCCGATCAACACCAGGGCGAGAGCCAGTGTCACGTAACCGGGCAGGAGCCCACCGAGCCACAACCCGGCGCTGAGCACGCCGAGCCCGGCCATCATGATGGCCTTGTATCCGCTGTAGTCACCCAGAAAACCGAAGACAGGTCCCAGTAAGCCGGTGGCCTGGTTGAGCGCGATCAGCGACGTAATCGACGTCAACGGGACACCGAGGCCACGGCTGAATGCGTAGGCGAATGTGTAGACCATGCGGCGGGAAGTGCTGACAACGAGTCGGGACGCGAAGATCGAGCCGAGCTGCAGCGACAGCGCGCGCCCGGAAGCGAAGAGAACAGGCAAGCTGCTCGTGTTGGTTTTGCTATCCACGTGGAATGGCCTCGCCTTTCAGAGGGATGAGCTGGATCGTCCCCTGGCCCGCCGGGAGGCGCTCCCGCGAGGGCCAGGGGACGAAGGGTATTGTAGCAGAGCGCCAGCGAATGTCAATGCAGGCAGGTGGGTCTGGCCCAACAGGGAGAAGTGATTCGTGTGCACCTGGCAAGTCATGGCTTCAACGTGACCTGCTCATTGCTCGCCGGGTTCCGCAAATTTCAGCCGCACCTGACGGGCGTAGCGGTCCACGGGTGGCTCAGTCGTTCACCCACGGATCGAGCGCATCGCGCAGGCCGTTGGCGAACAGGAAGATGCCCAGGTTGGTCAGGAAGATCATGGTCCCAGGAGCGGCCAACAGCCACCAGGCATTCTTGACGTACTCGCGCGAGTTGATGAGCATATTACCCCAGGTTGCCGTGGGGGGCTGAATCCCGACCCCGAGAAAACTGAGTCCGGACTCAGCCAGGATGGCGCCGGCGACGGCAAATGCGGCGACGACGATGATCAATGACACCACGTTGGGTAGCACGTGGCGCGTCATAATGCGCCAGTTGGTCGCGCCGACCATCCGCGCGGCTTCCACGTAGTCGCGCTCGCGGATGGAGAAAACCTCGCCACGCACCAGGCGTGCGGTGCCCATCCAGCCGGTGATCCCGATAATGAACGCCAGAGCGAGCGGAGAAGGCCGAAAGACCAACGAGAGGATCAGCAGCAGGAATAGCAGCGG
>CAZPTF010000167.1:0-8834 GCA_964589015.1 uncultured Anaerolineae bacterium | reverse complement strand
CCGCGCTGCCGGAGGATTTCCGCCCCGGCGATGCAGTGCTTTTCGGAATCCGGTGTATCCGGGTCCATGCTGGGATAACGTTCATAATCGAAGTCGTGCACCAGGCCGACCATGCCCCACACGTCCTCATCTTCTCCGAACTTCCGTCCATACGCCCGCATGGCGGCTTCCACAGCCAGCATGTGGTGCAGCAGACTCTGGCTTTGCGTGTACTCCGTGACCAGGCCCCAGACTTCCTCCCGATTCATGTGTAGCATACCTCCGCATTTGTAAGATGATGTAGCTTGTTTCTGTCAGGTCTTGGAGACCGAAATCCGCACATTACGCTCAACAACAAGGCTCAGTACCGGTATTGCGCCCACTGCCACCTCTCGCGGACTGGACAGCCGCCAGGAGATTGTCTCTGTCAATGGGAACCGGTGGAAGGGTGTTTCCGGATTCCCTGGGAGGTTGTCGATTAGTGGATTCGATAGTCGCCCAACATCGTGCAAGTATCCGGATAGAACATCTTGTTGACAAGCAGACGACTCTATGATACCATAACTTCATGCGACGGCCCAATTGCCGTTGCTTTCACCCTGTCCGTGCCGCCTCGCGGGCGGAAACTGGGTTCTCATATTCGGAGGGTGCTTCCTGATGGGGGCACCCTTCTGATCACTGGTGGAATCTTCGATGCAACTGAACGAACGGTTACGCAGGCTCGGCGTGGTCAGGGGCGCCGGTCACCTCAAACCCCGTCCTGATCGAAAGCCAACCCGGAGCACCGGCAGCGATATCCACACATGGGTCCCCGGGCAAGTGATCGAGAACGAGCAAGGGGCCTTTTTTTTGGTCGAGACGGTTTTTCCACTGGACCACTGTCACGGAGAGACACAGCTGGGCTCTCTTCTCGAACACCCCCCCGCCCTGTTGGCTCGCTTCACTGGCGATCACGCCCTTTCCCAGCTAGACTTCAGTCGCGCAGCATTCATCGACACCGAAACTACGGGGCTGGCGGGTGGAACCGGCACGTATGCGTTTCTGACCGGTGTCGGCCACTTCGACGGTGATTCCTTTCGCCTGTATCAATTCTTCATGCGCGATTACCGCGAGGAACCCGCGCTGTTACACCATCTGAACAAGAAACTGGACGATTTGCAGAGCATCGTGAGCTTCAATGGTAAGAGCTTCGATATACCGTTGCTCGAGACTCGCTTCATGTTGTCACGCCTCAGACCGGATCTGCTGGATGCGCCACACCTGGATCTGCTGCAGCCTGCACGGCGCTTGTGGCGCAACCGCTTGCCCTCCTGCGCGCTATCCTCACTGGAGGACAACGTTCTGCATGTAAACAGAGACCTGCGCGACCTCCCCGGGTTCCTCATTCCACAAGCGTATTTCCGTTATCTACAGACCGGAGACGCCACCGAAATCAGCAGAGTGTTCTATCACAACGCACAGGACATTCTGTCACTGGTAACTTTGGCCCGGCACATTCTCGCGATTTTCCAGGCGCCGTTTGACAATCAGCCGGCCAGCGGAGCAGATATGTTCAGTCTGGGCCGGCTGTGCGAAAGTCTGAACCTGCTCGAAGAAGGCGAACAGGCCTATCGCCACGCGCTGCATGACACGATCTCTCCGTACTTGCGGGCGACAATCGAACAACGCCTCGCGCTGCTCTATAAGCGCACCAACCGGTGGTGCGCTGCCATTGCTTTGTGGGAGAAGCTGCGCACTTCGGGCCACAACGGCATCGTCCCCTACATCGAGCTGGCCAAGTATTACGAACACCAGGTTCGCGACTGCGAATATGCGCTCGCACTGGCCCTTCAGGCGAAAGAGCAGCTCAGCGCGTCCCCCTGGCACGCCGGATGCGTGCAGACATTGGACGAGATCGACCACCGCATCCACCGCTTGACGAGAAAACTCAACAGGCAACAGACAGAACGGTAAGCGGTACGCATTCACGCTATGCAAAAAAGGCGAAGAGACTCTCTTCCTCGCCTTTTGTCAGTTCCTGTCCAACCAATCAGCAGCTACTGAAACAGCGCTTCCAACTCGTTCTCTTCAGGCTCCGGGATGCCACGCCGTTCCTTGAGCGTCAGGATGACCTCGCACTCACCCTCATCGGCATCACACAGTACCACATCACCGGGCTGGAACTCCCCGGACAACAACTTCTCCGACAGAGCATCCTCAACCTCATTCTGAATGATTCTGCGCAGTGGCCGAGCGCCGAAGTCTCTGTCATATCCCCGTTCTGCCAGGGCTTCCTTGGCGGCGTCGGTCACCTCCAGATCCATATCGTGTTCCACCAGACGAACACGGACCTTGTCCAGCTCGATATCTGCGACGTCTTTGATCTCCTCGCGGGTCAATGCTTTGAAGATCATGACGCCATCCAGCCGGTTGCGAAACTCGGGTCGAAATGCGCGCTCGAACTCATCCATCACTTTCTTACTCATCTCTTTGTATGCTGCGGATTCGTCCTGCACATCCACTTCTTCGCCTCGGCGCCGGAAACCAACCGAAAGCCCACGTTTGATGGTCTCCGCTCCGATGTTCGAAGTCATGATGATAATCGTATTGCGAAAATCGACCTTGCGCCCTTTCGCATCGGATAGGCGGCCATCTTCCATGATCTGCAACAGCATGTTAAAGGCTTCCGGATGTGCCTTTTCGACTTCGTCCAGCAGGATAACCGCATAGGGACGGCGGCGAATGGTTTCGGTGAGCTGCCCACCTTCTTCGTAGCCCACGTAGCCGGGCGGCGAGCCAACCAGCCGCGCCACATTGTGGCGCTCCATGAATTCCGACATGTCCAGCTGGATTAACGCGTCTTCACTGCCGAACATGAATTCTGCCAGTGTTTTCGCCAGCAAGGTCTTCCCGACACCGGTCGGCCCCAGGAAAATGAACGAGCCAATCGGACGCTTGGGGTCTTTCATGCCTGCTCTCGCCCGGCGAACAGCCTTGGAAACCGCATCGATCGCTTCGTCCTGTCCCACCACGTGGCGGTGGAGCGCCGCCTCCATCTGCAGCAATCGCTCGGATTCCTCGCCGGCGATTCGTGTCACAGGCACGCCGGTCCACATCGCTACGACTTCGGCGATGTCTTCCGGCATCACACGCGGCCCGTCTTCCTCCGCCTCCCAACCCGTCCGCATCTTCTGCAGCTGTTCTTCCAGTGCGGACTCACGCTCGCGTAACATGGTGGCCTCGTCGTAACGTCGCTCGCTCACAGCCAAATCCTTGTTCTGTTGGACAGTACGCAACTCGGTCAGAGTGTCGCGCAGATCTCGGTTAACCGGTGCCTTATAGATGCGCACGCGCGAGGCTGCCTCATCCATCAGGTCTATCGCTTTGTCCGGCAGGAAGCGATCAGGCACGTAGCGCGCAGCCAAGCGTGCAGCGGATTGCAGCGCCTCATCTGTGATCCACAAGTTGTGGTGTGCTTCGTACCGAGACTTGATCCCGCGCAGGATCTCGACGGTCTCTTCGATGGTCGATTCCTCGACCATCACCGGCTGGAAACGGCGCTCCAGCGCGGCATCCCCTTCGATGTGCTTACGATACTCCTCCAGCGTCGTCGCGCCGATGCATTGCAGCTCCCCGCGCGAGAGCGCTGGTTTCAGAATATTAGCGGCATCCACGGAACTCCCGGCGGAGCCGGCACCCACCAACATGTGCAGCTCGTCGATGAACAGAATACTATCCGAACCTTTGATCTCATCGATGACGCGTTTCAGACGTTCCTCGAATTGGCCGCGGTACATCGTCCCGGCGACCAGCGACCCAACGTCCAACATGACCACACGCTTATCGAGAAGCAGTTCCGGCACATCACCCGCGACGATACGCTGGGCCAACCCCTCCACGATCGCCGTCTTGCCCACACCAGGCTCCCCGATCAGCGCGGGATTGTTCTTCGTCCGCCGTGACAAGATCTGGATGACGCGCTCGACTTCTTTCTGGCGGCCGATGACCGGGTCAAGCTTGTCCTCACGCGCTTTTTCGGTCAGATCGACACCCATCTGATCCACGAGCGGCGTCTGCTTATCATCCCGTTTGGGTTGAGCACGCTTTTCCTCATCCCGACGGGTGACGTTCTGCTGTAGAGCGCGTTCGGCCTGAGTCCTCATCTCTTCGAAATCCACACCAAGCACGCGCAGGATACCGGAAGCCGTTCCCTGGCTGTCGCGCAGCAAGGCAAGCAGCAAATGCTCTGTGCTGATGTAGGAATGCCCCAACCGGCGCGCTTCGTCGAAAGCCATTTCGATCACGTGTTTGGTCTGTGGAGACAACGTCTGTTTGGTAAACATATAGGAGCGATTGCCCCGTCCAATCGTCCGCTCCACGGCGTGGCGCACGTGGTCCGGTGAGATTCCCATGTTCTTCAAAATCTGAACGGACACACTCTCTTCATCGTAGACCAGGCCTAACAGGAGATGTTCGGTCCCAATATAATCGTGCCGCAGACGTTCGGCTTCTTCCTGCGCATTTGTCAAGACACGTCGAGCTTTTTTGGTGAGACGATCAAGAGCACCCGACATAATTACACTTCCTTCCATGCGGCGTCTATTTCACACAAGTTGATTTCCGCTTCTATCCTTATTTTAACTCACAGCTGGCGCTGTGTAGGTAAGCATGATTACCGTTCATAGAAAACGAGGCCCCCAGGTTAGCCCCCGATGGCCCCGTTTTTCCGCTCTTACCTGCCCGAAGGCCATCAAGAAACGCGTACCAATAATGCCCTCTTCTGACACACCCCGGCTGATAGAGCAGTTCAGATAACAGACTGCTATCCTGCTAGAAACTCAGGTCAACTCAGACTATTCACCCTCGCCATTCGCAGCAGATTGATCCCCCGACGGACTTGCTTCCCAGACCGGTTCGGGCTCTGCTTCACCATCACCGGCCTCGTCATCGGTCGCATCTGCGTCGTCCCAATCTGTCCCGGCAGCATCTTCGGCCACTTCCCAATCGATCTCGGGCTGTCCCGCAGGTTCGACGGGCACGTCCTGCCAATCTACCTCGGTGTCCTCCGTACCCTTGAGACTCAATCCAATCCGCTTCCGCTCCGGATCAATGCGAATGATCCGCACACTGATTTCCTCGCCCTCTTTGAGGACTTCTTTGGGGTGATTCACGTGCCTGTCCGCCAACTCCGAGATGTGAATGAGACCCTCGATGTTATCATCCAGCTTGACGAAGGCACCAAAGGAAGTCAGCTTGGTCACAGTCCCGTTCACGACTTGATCGAGTACATACGTCTCCTGAACCTGCGACCAGGGCTCCGGCTGCAACCGCTTCAGGCTCAGCCCGATCCGCTGCCGGTCCGGTTCCACGTTCAACACGAAGACGTCGATCTCGTCTCCGACAGAGAGCACTTCGCTCGGGTGCGACACGCGTCCCCAGGACAATTCCGAGATATGGATGAGGCCATCCGCGCCACCGAGGTTGACGAAAGCCCCGAACTCGCACAAATTGCTTACCTTGCCTCGGGCGGTCATCCCTTCGGCCAAGTGGGAAAGAAGCTTTTCGCGTTGCTCTTGACGGGTCTCGCGCACTGCCGCGCGCTGTGAGAGAATGAGACGATTTCGTTTCCGATCGACTTCGATAATCTTGAGCTGAAGCTCTTCGCCAACCATATTGGCCAGTTCGTCGGCACGCTTCGCTTCATCACTGACATCGTGAGCGACCGAGATGAGCTGCGAAGCAGGAATGAAGCCGCGGACTTTTCCGATGTGCGCGATCAGACCACCTTTGTTGTAGCCCGATACCTTGCATGAGAAAATGTCCCCCGCTTTGAACATCTTCTCCGCATCTCGCCAATCCCGCTCCAGTTGGGCATGCGACAGCGACAAGACCACATTGCCCCCTTTGTCTTCAGGATTGAGCACATACGCCAATACCTTCTGACCAACCTGGATCTCGCCACGTGCATCTGCACTCATCTTCTCAAGCTCTCGACCAGACAGCACACCCTCCGATTTGGAACCGATGTCGATCAAGATTTCCGTGGGTGCGACGTGAACGACGGTACCTTCTATTATATCTCCATGATGGAGCTCGCGATAACCAAACGAACTCGCCAGTAACTCAGCCATCGGATGGTTTGTGTCCTGATCTCCCGCTGCGCTTTCTCCTTGCAGATCCACGAAGCTTTGACTGTCTTCCATGAACGCGTTTCCCCTTCACATCAAGATTAATGTACTGTACATTATACTCAAAAGCGCAATAAAAAGCAACCTGAGTAAACGTTAGTACCGCTGATTTTGAGCGAACAGACTGGTAACCATATCCGCCGATACATAGAGCGGGCACCACATACAGACGTTCTTTGCAGTCGGGCCTGTCTTCAGTTGAAGACCAGCCCGACAATGAAGTAATGGGGGAACCACTAACGACCGGGCAACGCAGATCACCTCACCACGATGTTCACCAATTTGGCTGGGACGAAAATGATCTTGACGACCTGCTTGCCGTCGATGTACTTCTCCAGGCGCGGCGAGCTGAGTGCGGTCTTCACCGCTTCGTCTTCGCTGATGCCGGTCGGGGCGTCAAACCGGTCGCGGACCTTGCCGTTGACCTGCACGGCGATGGTGACCACATCTTCGGCTGCCAGCGCCTCATTCCACACGGGCCAGGACTGCACATGCACGCTGTCTTTCCCTCCCAACCTGTGCCACAACTCGTCGGCAAGGTGCGGTGTAGAAGGAGCCAGCAACAGAACCAGAGTCCGCACCGCCTCATCCCAAACCCGGCTCTGGACGATCGGGGTGTTTTTTGCTTTGATCAGATAATTGTTGAACTCCATCAGCGCCGCCAACATGGTATTGAACTTGAACGCTTCCATGTCGCTGGTCGCCTTGCGGATCGTCTGGTGCGTAATGCGCAGCAACGCGCGCTCGGCTGCCTCGGCGTCGTAGATCTCATCAACAATCACCCGAGGCTCATCCAACACCACACTCCAGACGCGATTCAGAAATCGGGTAATGCCCTCAATGCCCTGGCTGTTCCACGGGCCACCTTCTTCCCAGGGACCGATGAACATGAGATACGCACGGAAGGCATCCGCACCATATTGCGACACCAGATTGTCCGGGTCCACCACATTCCCACGGGATTTGCTCATCTTCTCGCTGTCTTCACCCAGGATGATACCCTGATTGAAGAGACGCAACATCGGCTCATCGAAATCGACCACACCGATGTCACGCATCGCTTTCGTGAAGAAGCGCGTGTAGAGCAGATGCATCGTCGCATGCTCGATGCCGCCGGTGTACTGGTCGACCGGTAGCCAGTATTTGCCCTTCGCCGGATCGAACGGCGTATCGCCGTCGTAGTAAGGGCTGATATAAGCGTATTGATACCACGAAGAACACAGGAACGTATCCATCGTATCCGTCTCACGCAGGGCAGGACCCCCACATTGCGGGCAGGTCGTGTTCAGGAAGCCTTCGTGATACTTCAGCGGGGATTCCCCGGTGGGCAGAAACTCCGCGTCATCAGGCAGCAGCACGGGCAGGTCCGCGTACGGAACAGGAACAGCCCCACACCGCTCGCAGTAGACGATGGGGATCGGCGCACCCCAGTAACGCTGCCGGCTGATTAGCCAATCGTGGATGCGGTAGTTGATTTTGTGCTCGCCGATGCCGTGCTCTGCCATGTACCGGGTGACCTGTTTCACCCCCTCCACGCTCGGTAAACCATCGAATTGGCCGGAATTGACCATCGTTCCTTCGCCGACATAGGCCTGTGCAAGGGGCTGGCCATCCCAATCCGGCGGTGCAATCACAACCGGAATGGGCAGATTGTGACGCTCGGCAAAATCGAAGTCGCGCTCGTCGTGGCCCGGCACCGCCATAATGGCACCAGTACCGTAACCCATCAGCACATAATCGGCGATGAAGATAGGGACTTGTCCATCGTTCATGGGATTGACTGCATAGGCACCGATGAATACCCCGTCGCGTACCTTCTCGGTGGACAGCCGCTCCACCTCGGACTGCCTGGACGCTTTCAGCTTGTATGCCTCGACTGCCTCGCGCTGTTCCGGTGCCGTGATTTTGTCCACCAGCGGATGCTCCGGAGCCAACACCGCGAAGGTCATGCCGAACACGGTGTCGGGCCGGGTAGTGAAGACACGCATCGTGGCGTCGTGTCCAGCGATTGCCATGTCGAACTCCACGCCCTCGCTCCGTCCGATCCAGTTGGTCTGCATCGAGACGACCCGTTCGGGCCACTCGATCTTACTGAAATCCAGCAGCTCCTCCGCATAGTCGGTAATGCGGAATAGCCACTGATTCAGGTCCTTCTTGACCACCGGCGTGCCACAGCGTTCGCAATGGCGGTCTTCGCCCCAAACCTGTTCGCGCGCCAGCGAGGTATTGCACGACGGGCACCAATCGACAGGCGCCTTGGTCCGGTAGGCCAGACCCTTCTCGTAGAACTTCAGGAAAAACCATTGCGTCCATTTGTAATACCCGGGCTCACAGGTGACCGCTTCGCGGTCCCATGCCCACATGGCACCCATCGAGCGCAATTGCCGGCGCATGTTCTCGATATTCTGACGGGTCCATTGATAGGGATGAATGCCGTGTTTGATCGCTGCGTTCTCCGCAGGCAAGCCGAAGGCATCGAATCCAACCGGAAAGAACACATTGTACCCCTTCATGCGGATATAGCGCGCGCGGGTATCGGATGGGGCCATCGCGTACCAGTGCCCGATGTGCAGGTTGCCACTCGGATACGGATACATCGTCATCGCGTAAAACTTGGGCCGGTCGGCCAATTCGCGTGTCGCGTACAGGCCATCCTCTTTCCAGCGTTCTTGCCACTTCGGCTCAATC
>CAZPTF010000166.1:0-8904 GCA_964589015.1 uncultured Anaerolineae bacterium | reverse complement strand
CGCCGCGCACTCAGCGGCGTGCCGTGCAGCGGTGTGAAGGCAAACAGCCCGACGAGCACGCCCAGGCCGTGCAGCCGCCGCAGCACGGTCACGACATCGCGCTCGGTCTCGCCCAGCCCGACGATGACATGCGCCGAGAGCCGCCCGTTATACCGCGCGCTGATCGCCTCGATCGTCGACCACATGCGCGCCCAATGCGCGCCCTTGACCGAGGCGAACACCTCTGCGGAGGCCGCGTCCAGCCCGATCCCGATGTGATCCAGGCCGGCCGCAAACAGTGCGTCCACCTGTTCCATGTTCTGCGGCAAGATGTCGGCATTGAAAGGCACGTCCGGCACCGCGCGGCGCAGCGCATGGACCACCTCGAGCGTCCGCTCGAACGCACCGGCCCCCGCCGTGACCTGGATGCACACGCGCTTGATCTCCCCACGCTGCACGGCCCCACGGAGACCTTCCGCGACCTCCGGCAACGGATAGGCCGGCCAAGTCACCCGCGATAGCTTGAGCGCGCTCGCTGCGCTTTCCCGAGCTTGAGCACAAAATGCGCAATTCATCGCACACCGCCCGCCCAGCATCAGGTAAGCGGTAGTTGGTGCGGTCTCCATCGGAACCTGGTCGAGACCCAACACCCCAACTGTGCCAATCGAAACGTTGATCGTATCCAATCGGGTCATCTACACTTTGCGATAATGGATCGCTTCCCCAAAGGCTGCTGCTTTGGCCGTTTCCATGAACGCTTCAGGCAGCGTGGGGTGTGCGTGAATCGTTTCGGCGATCTCTTTGGCTGTGGCATTCAACTGCACAGCCAGCGTTGCTTCCGAAATCAGATCGGCGGCCTCGGGCCCCATGATGTGCACGCCCAACACCCGTCCGCCCATCCCATCGGCGTCTTTTTCACAGATCATGCGCACTTGCCCCTCCTGATCGGCAATTGCCAATGCCTTGCCACTGGCAGAGAAGGGGAAGCGCGCGACCACGTAATCGATACCCAGGTCTTTGGCCTCACGCTCGGTCAGGCCAACGCCGGCAACCTGAGGGAAGGTGAAGATTGCATAGGGAACGGCACGGTAATCGGCCGCGCGCCGGTGTCCCAGCGCATTTTCCACGGCTACTTCGCCCTCATACGAAGCGGAATGTGCCATCATATAAGTGCCCAGCACATCGCCAATTGCGTAGATGCCGGGCACGTTGGTCGCCAGGTGTTCGTTTACGATCACTTTCGGCCCCTCCACAGCCAGGCCGATCTCGCTCACACCAAGGTCCTCGGTGTACGGGGTTCGTCCGGTAGAGAGCAGCACAATCTCGCCCTGTGCGCTCTCGGATTTGCCTCGCTGGGAGTAATGCACGCTCAGGGTACCGTCGTCATTCTGCGTGATCGATTCGAAGTCGACACCGATGGTCACAGCGACGCCGGAGCGCGCCAAACCGCTACGGAAGCGCTTTGCCAATTGCTCGTCCGCTGCCTTCATGAATGTTTGCCGCCCCAACAAGGTCACCTTGCAGCCTAAGGCATGGAACATACAGGCAAACTCCAATCCGACCACGCTAGCGCCGATCACAACCATGCTCTTGGGGAAAGTCTTGAGCTCCAACAATCCGCGAGAGGTCACCACACCGGGCAGGTCTGTCCCGGGGATGGGTACGCGCGCTGGCACAGAACCAGTCGCAATGATGATCGCCTTGCCGCGGATGTCCTGCACTTCTGCAGCGGGGAACCATACGGAGGGCGTCACCCGCACCAACCCCGCTTCGAGAATCTGTCCCTTGCCATCGTAGATGTCGATCCGATGGGCTTTCATCAACTCGATCACCGTGCCAACCAGGGTCTCGACCACTTCGTCCTTACGTGCCATCATCTTACCGAAGTTGACTTTGGCCTCACCCTGCACTTCTATCCCAAACAGCTCCGCCTGCTGCACATCCAGATAGTCTTCCACACTACGGTACAGCGTCTTGGTTGGGATACATCCGCGGTTCAAGCAGCACCCGCCAACTCGCTCCATTTCGACCAGTGCCACGCGCCCCCCCATCTGCGCGGCACGGATCGCAGCCACATAGCCGCCAGGACCTCCACCAATGATAACGATATCGTACATGTCGGGCATCTTTACCTCCCAGGGCATCGTTGTAGGTTGTTATGGGAATTATAACCGACCCCTCCCTGCCTGTCAAAGACCGCGAGACGAGG
Organism: uncultured Anaerolineae bacterium; assembly: GCA_964589015.1. Lineage (GTDB taxonomy): Bacteria > Chloroflexota > Anaerolineae > DAOTYC01 > DAOTYC01 > CAZPTF01. The sequence continues at coordinate 6,716 of CAZPTF010000166.1, read as the reverse complement.
GAGTGCAGCCAGGGCTTTTGGCGACAAGTGTAGAACCTTTGATGCGCCCAATGTGCTGGAGTGCCCACTCACTGTTCCAGACTGTCCCAGTCCGCAGGACTTTGTATCCTTGGCGCAGGGCTTCAGTCCCGCAGACCTCTTCGTCTGGTTGGTCCGGACTGTGCCAATTGACCACGGTTACGCGCAGCATGCGGGCCGGCGCCTTCCACCGCTCCGGTTGGCGCACACGCTCGTCAAAGATTGGCCCAGTCTCTGTCTCAATCCGCAGGACTTCGTATCCTTAGCGCAGGGCTTCAGTCCCGCAGACCTCTTCGTCTGGTTGGTCCAGACTGGGCCAATTGACCACGGTTACGCGCAGCATGCGGGCCGGCGCATCAAACATAAGCGCCGGCCCGTGAGGAGTCCTTGATACCCCGCATGCACCGGGGACAGTCCCCAAATGACATCGCACGCAGTGGTGCTCGATAGCGAGATCGTCGTACAAAAAGCCTACGCCTCCTTGCTCAGCCCGAATTCTGCGTGGACCGCGCGAACGGCGTCCTGAATATCCCGCGCATCAACCACGAAAGAGATGTTGATTTCCGAGGAACCCTGTGCAATGGCGATCACGTTGATGCCGTTTCGGCCCATCGCGCCGAACACCTTGCCCGAGATCCCCGGTGTCCCCTTCATTCCACCCCCGACAACCGCCACGATGGCCACTCCACGCTGCGCTGAGATGTTGTCGATATCCTGACGGCTCAGCTCGAGCTCCAGTTCCTGACGCAATACGTTGAGCACGCGTTCGGTGTTGCGCTCTTGCACAACGAAACAGATCGTCTGTTCGGACGATGCCTGTGAGATCATATACAGGCTCGTGCCCGAACGCGCCGCGGCGCTGAAGACCTTGGCCGAAATGCCTGGCACGCCCATCATGCCACGTCCCCCGACTGTTACGATACTCAGATCACTGATCGAGGCAATGCCTTTGACGTTCTGATTATTGCGATCGGGTTCCTCGGTAAGCAAGGTGCCCGGATGCGACGGGTTGAACGAATTCAGAATACGCACCGGAATTCCGCCTTCGATCGCCGGACGCATGGTCTTCGGGTGCAACACTTTGGCCCCGAAATAGGACAGTTCCGACGCCTCCGCATAGGAGATGCGCGGCAGGGTGCGTGCGTCCGGAACCACGCGAGGATCCGCCGTCATCACACCATCCACGTCGGTCCAGATCCACAGGTCAGTGGCGTCGAGACAACGCGCCAGGATCGCCGCCGAGTAATCACTGCCACCTCTCCCGAGTGTGGTGATCACCCCTTCCTCGGTAGCGCCGATGAAGCCGGTCACAACCGGAACGATCCCTTTGTCGAGCAGAGGCAACAGCCGCTCGCGGCATTTCTGCCGGGTCAGATCCATCCGCGGCGACGCATTGCCGAAGTTGTGGTCGGTGATCACAAGCTCGGTCGATTCGATCGCTTCGGCGCGAACACCTTCCTTGCGCAGCGCTTCGGCGACGATTCCAACCGACATTCGCTCGCCGAACGACGACACGACATCCAACCCGCGCGGGGTCAGTTCTCCCAACACCGCAATGCTCTTGCACAAGTTCGTGAAATTGTCCAGCAGATGTTCGATCTGCTCGAGCACTGCAATCCCGCGTTTGACGTCCGAGGCGACTTCCAGCACGGCGTTCCGGTGCCGTTCGAGCAACTCGTCCTTAGCGGTCAGCCAGGCATCGCCCTCGCCACGCGCGGCGTCAAACGCCGCGTCGATGAGCATGTTCGTCACGCCGCTCATCGCGGACACGACCACAACGACCGGTCCATGTGTCTCGGCTGCGTCGCGGACTAACTTCGCTGCATTTCGGATACACTCAGCATCGCCTACCGATGTGCCGCCGAACTTCATTACGATCATCGTCTCTTCTCCTCCAAAATACGGCTCACGGCTTCAAACGTAGCATCTACGACCACAGGTGCGGCCACGCGTTGGGACACGATCCCATCCAGCGTGCCCAGATGATAGTTGATTGTTGCTTCAGGATCCTTCAGCAGATGTCCGGTCAACACAGCCACAGTCGACTCGTCGGGACCGATCACGCCCGCCGCCACGAGTTTGCGCAGTCCTGCCAGCGAGCTGGCCGAAGCGGGCTCACAGCCGATACCCGCGGCATCGATCTCTGCCTTGGCCTCCATGATCTCCTGATCGCTGACCTCAGTCACCACGCCATCAGTCCAACGCAGCGCACGGACCGCCCGCTCGTGACTCACCGGATTGCCGATGCGGATTGCTGTGGCAATGGTGTGGGCAACGACTGTGCGGCGCTCTGCAAAGTCCAACAGGTAGCTTTTGAAGAATGGATCGGCGCCCGTTGCCTGCACGCATGCCAGGCGTGGCATGCGCGCGATTAAACCCAGCTGGAAGAACTCATGCAGCGCTTTCCCAAAAGCGCTCGTGTTGCCCAGGTTGCCGGCGGGCAGGACGATCCAGTCGGGTGGCTGCCAGTTGCGCTGCTGCAACATCTCGAAAACGATGGTCTTCTGGCCTTCGACACGAAACGGATTCACCGAGTTCAGCAGATATACACTCGTCCTGTCGCATACCTCACGGACCAGGCTCATCGCCGCATCGAAATCGCCACGGATTTGCAGCGTGCGGGCGCCATAGGCCATGGCTTGTGCCAGCTTACCCAGCGCAATCTTGCCCTCCGGAACGAACACCCACACGTCCATGCCGGCCAGAGCACCATAGGCCGCCAGGGAGGCCGACGTGTTCCCGGTCGATGCACACGCCACCGAACGGCATCCCAATTGCCGCGCTTGAGTGATACCAACCGTCATCCCCCGATCCTTGAACGACCCGGTCGGATTCTCGCCTTCATGTTTGATTTGTAGATCGGCCACTCCGCTCCAGGCCTGGAGACGCTCACTGCGATAAAGCGGGGTATTCCCTTCCGGGCGGGTCACGATCGCAGCTGCAGGGACAGGCAACACAAGCTCACGATACCGCCACACGCCGCTCGCGTCCGCTCCAGTCCACGCGCCCGCCCGGCTTTCGAACAGAGCGGTCGAAATCTTCCGTCTCAGCGCGTCCATATCATAGCGCACGTCCAACAGGCCACCACAAAGCACCGGCGGTTCACCAACTGTACGGTCACAGACATACCGGATTTCGTCCGGTGGATACAGCGCGCCGCAAGCCATACACTCTAGCCAGTAGTGCATCGTCCTCTCTCCTCCCCAAGATACAAATCAAGCCGCCTGTCGACAATCCAGGCGGCCATAGCCCTTGCTTCTATGGGCGCAAAACCACAAGAATAGGGACCAAAGTGGTTTCACGAATGGCTCAGGAACCCCATGTTTCGGTTCGACCATCTCAATACGCTGGTGTAGGCGTCACACCCCAAGACGCTTCATAGCTGCGTACCAGGTCGATCATCGGCTGGTCGACCGGTGACTCCGCCCCCAGCGTAATGGCATGTCCGTCCCACTGCAGTACGTTCCCGCCCGCATCCAGATCGAGCCGCACTTCGCCCAAGCGCTGGCCTAATTGTCCAGCTTGTGCAATGATCGCACCAGTAGGGAATGGACGTGTCGGTGGATCGAAGATGTGTCCGGATTTTCCACCCACGATCAAATCGATTTCCGGCACTGCTTTTGCCAGCTCACGATCTTCATCATATCCCAGGTGGGACAGCACAATGATAATATCGGCCTGCACGGATAACTCGCCCACATAACGACGCACGGTCTCAAGCGGGTCGAGCACACCCACTGGACGCTCACGAATGGCGGACAACAGGTCAGACACATATGAATCAGTCAGCCCAATGATCGCTACATGGTGCTCCGCGGTTAGTTCCTTGACCACGTACGGCTGTCCAACTAACTCGCCTGTCTCGGTCAGAACGAGATTTGCGGACAGAATCGGGAAATGGGCTTCAGCCATCCGTTTACCCAACTCATCCCAGCCGATCGAGAAATCGCTGCTTCCCAGGGTCATGGCGTCGTAAGCCATCAGGTTCATCGCCGCGATCTGAATTTCGCCTTTGGTCAGCAGCCCAAGCCCGATCTCTCCGTTCAGGGCATCTCCGCCATCCAATACCAAAACATGATCGGCCTCTTGCCGCAATTTCGCGATCTCTCCGGCCCTACGGACCAGTCCCCCTTTGGGAGGCCTTCAGCCACAAGGGGACACATAGCCCCGCGTGTCAGATGTGTACAGGATCCACAGCGACAGCGCCGTATTTTCCGGTGTAGGTAATAGCGTCGGTATCACGGTCGGTGTAGGTGTCGAAACCATCAGCTGCAAAGGTGCCACCGTTGGAACGCCCGTTAGCTTCGGCTGGGGCAGGAGGGGGGTAGCTACCCACGGCGGCTCGGATGTCTCCAGCAATGCCGCAGGTGACATGGCAGATTGCGATGCCGTCCAGAGAGAACCACACCCCAAAATGAGCAGGGTCGAGGCGGCAGCGAACAGGATTAAGAGAGACTTAATCCCAATCGTCCAGATCGTCTTTCGCCTCGTCGTCATCGTCGAGACTTTCGTAGTCCTCTTCGTCCACGTAGTCATAGTAATAGCCCTCACCGGGATCGTAATCGGGAGTGTATTCATCCACATCGAGCAGGAATTCACGGCGGCGCCGCTTCCGCAGCCACAGCCAGACCAAAATCGCCGTCACAATGAGCACAACGACAGCCAGGAATCCACCACCACCCAGGAGCAATGTCCCTGCCAAAACCACATCCGGGTCATTATACCACAACGTTGGAGTCGGCGTCGGCGTGAACGTCGCGGTTGGCGTCGCGGTACAAGTCGACGTTGCCGTATCCGTAGGCGTTGGGGTCTGGGTGGCGGTCGATGTAGGTGTCGCTGTCGGCAGCGGTGTATCCGTCGGAACGGGTGTATCCGTAACGGGGACTGTCGTAGCCGTCGCCGGTACAGGCACCGGTGTATCAGTTGGTGGGACTGGCGTGTCTGTTGGAGAAGGTGGCGGGGGCTGATTCGGATCGACCTCCAGGCTGGCTACGTCAAAAAAGACCTGATCTTGCCCATGCGATTGCGGGTTTCTGACACGAATGAAGGCCGTGATCTTGTCCGATTGAGCCACTGCGGAAACGAACAGCCGGTCTTCTGTGGCTCGCTTCTTCTTCGACAGCTCCGTACACCACACCACGTTCGGAGAAAGCGGATCGGTTCCACCAGTCGGGTCGATGCCTACCACACGGATGATCCACCCATCCTCAGTAATCATCCCCCCTTTATCGGCATTATAGGTCTGCATCGGCGCCCAACCTACACGGAACACGTAAGCGGTTCCCGGCGTCACGGCCACTTGTTGGTAAACGCCCGCATCGAAGGGCACCCAATGCGCCCAGATCACCAGAGCATGCTCGCCATCGAGCCGTTCATTGAACCCACCAAACGCCGCTGAATCCTTGAATTGGGGAGGAGCAGACGGATCTTGGATGACGAACGGTTCCCAGCCATTCGGGATCTGGCTATCGTTGGGTCCCCAGCCATAGAACCCATTCTCGAACCCCCCGTTGTTAAGGAGACCGTATGGTCCCTCCGCCCGAGCGGTGTAAACCAACACGCCAACCAATAAACAGACCATGGCAATCAGAACCCACCAATAGATCTGCTTGGAGAGACTCAGTTTCTTCAAATACGAACCCTTTCGCCCGGACACAAACACCATCTGTCGATCGAAAAACGCTTACCGCGGTCGACGTACCGAGAGCGACAGCCGAGACACATCCCTATCGCTCTGTCCGAGTCCCACGAAGATAGAAGTGCTCATGCTACCGCAAACAGGTCCAAGTATAATCGAGCCACTGCGAATTGTCAAAGCAAAAGCGGGCCAGCCTTACAGACCGACCGGACTCTGCTTGATACGCCTTGGTGCAACCGAATCATGAGATCATTTCCAGGATCCGGACGATTTCACCTTTCGATGGATCGTTCGCGTGTCATCATTGTCCAGATCCACCACTTCTATAACACGGGATACCTCGTCAGCGCTATCTCCATCCTTTCCCAGAATAATCAATAACAAGACCAAACAGCCAACCACAGCAACTGTGAACATGTGCACCTCCTGTTTGCGACCCTTCTCTCCCCCAGGAACACAAACAGCAGTACTGCCACTAACCACCTCAGCTTAGGTCATTATGCGCATCACTCCTACGAGTCCGCCTCCAGACCTGACCGGAACGACTTGACAGCAAGGAATCCAGCCGTCATTTCCCCAACGTCAAGGCCACAGTGAAGAAGAAGGCCATCAACAACCCCAGCAAGATCAGACTCAGAAACGACGCCAACACGGTCCACATTTCGTGGTCATCGAACGCCTCACTCAGAATCTCGGCCGCGCGGCCCCCTGGTCCGTGTTCTTCGCGTCGCGGAGCCCGGCGCACCCTCTGCCGGTAGACGGGTCGCGGCTCGCCATACACCTCCTGCCGCTCAACATACACCCTTCGCGGTTCCGCATACCTCACCTGCGGCTCGACCCGCGGTTGTTCTACGGCATGAAGCGGTGAGCGTGAAGCGAAGTACTCGCCTTCACGGGATCGCACAAACGGCGCTTCCGGCTGCGGCGCGGAACGAACAGGTTCCACGGGTGGTGTCTGGGTCGTCCACCCAGTCGGTTCCCGCGGCACCTCAGCCGTCACGGAAGGCCCCACCTCATCTTCGAGAAAGGACTCGAGTTCATCGGCGGTAGAACCAGCTTG
>CAZPTF010000165.1:4239-8921 GCA_964589015.1 uncultured Anaerolineae bacterium | reverse complement strand
CTAGCGGACCATTCTGTCTCGGATTGACCTCTCTGTCTGGGTAAATGGTATACTGGAAGACTTCATCGCGTCGCTTGCTTGTTTCCAGGTGTGCCGGTCAGATTGGCCTTTGCTCTGCCATTGCTTTGACGCCACCTGGTGGTATAGGCGACGAAGGCACTGATCCGTCGCCAGCGTGGGCTCTATGTGGTCACGTGTATCGCCGTGATGTGGCAAGGTCGAGCCCGGGAATTGCTCCCTTCCGTATGAAGAGCAACCTCCGTCCCGTCGTGAGATGATAAACCTGATGATATTCTACCATAAAACGGACTTGCTGTCTGTCAGGGATCCTTAACACTTTTTGTTGTGAATCCTTACCGATCCGGTTAATTTCCTGATTATTGATTAGTTTAGGGGAATGATTCTGGAATTGCCCAGTCGCCTCGCCCCGCTCGCATCCCTGAGGCAGGATTCGGCATGCTTCGCATAGAGTATACGACCTTGGCCGTGGTTGGGCTCTCTCCTCGATAGAGCAGGAAACCAAACCGGCGTGTCGTCAGCGAAGCCACGGCACAAGAGCAGGGAACCCCATCTTGTTGGGGATTTTGCTATTGGCGGTTGATCTGTGTTGTCGAATGGTACGCGTCACCGGAGATCGGGATTCGCCTGCGCGCCGGGATAGTGATTTATCAGTGCTTAGTTTTGCGAGAAGTGGGGTATTTTGCTCCCATTCAGGCGCGTCCGTTGCGAGCCGTTGCGGCGCGCTGGCCACAGGTGCAGTTGATCGGCATCGACTCCGTGGCAGGGATGGCCGCGCAGGCCCGCTGGCCTACGGAAACGGGCTGCCATGCACCCACACGGACGGCGCGGAGACCGGCCCCGGCAGATTTCGCGCTCACGACTGGACAATCTCCGACGCCAGCGTCGGTGTCCAGGACTGCAATGCCTGGGCGGCCCGGTGCCGGTCGGCACTGTAGCAGATTGGCACAGTCTGGTACAGCGTACGTGCTCTTCAGCAGAGTTGTCGCGTCAAAGGCGATGCAACTGCCATCAAAATTTCTGAATGCTCCCGTCCCTGTCGTTTGCCATTTGCCGTCGCTGGTGCTATAATGATTTCACAATCGAAGAAGTTTGGTAGCGGTGCCTTGCTGTAAGTTAGCGCTTAAAGGCGAAGCCGGTGAAAACCCGGCGCTGTCCCGCAACTGTGACCCGGTGTGCTGCACGCCGGGAAGCCAGGTCGCCCGCCGCTACCGGCTCAGCCTAACCTCGCGGAAGGGGGTGAGAGCGTTACCCGTTAAGGTGTCACGCCTGTTACTCGACCTTGTTCTGGAAGGTCGAGTTTTTTTATTCGGTACGTAACCGGCAGGACACGACAAATCGGGACACGTGGCATGCGTTGCAGTTCAGTCGATTGTGGCGGTACCTGGAGTGGCTTTCCGTGGCCGCCGCTCACGAGCAGGCGTCCACGCCTGTTCTGGTGGAGGAAATCTCGATGTCTCGTAAACGATTCCAACGATTGTGGTTGATACCGGTGGCAATTCTCTTGCTTGGCGTCCAGGTGGCGTGGGCCAGGATGATTGCGCCGATAGCCGCTGTGTCTGCGGCGCCCGGCATGCACATCATGGAAGGGTTCTTGCCGCTGGGCTGGGCCGTCTTCTGGTGGGTGGCGGCCATGCCTTTCTGGGTGGTTGGTTTCATCCAGACCAGAAAACTGCTCGCACAGCGTCCGGAGTTGCGCATGTTGCTCGGACTCGCCGGTGGATTCATCTTCGTATTGAGTGCGCTCAAATTGCCCAGCGTCACCGGGTCCAGTAGCCACCCGACGGGAACAGGGCTCGGAACGATCCTGTTCGGCCCGTTCGTGGTGAGCATCCTCGGCACGATTGCGTTGATCTTCCAGGCGTTGCTCCTCGCTCACGGTGGCATCTCGACGCTCGGGGCGAATGCGATGAGTATGGCGATCCTGGGTCCGCTGGTTGGCTGGCTGGTGTGGAGCCTCCTGAAGGGCCGCACACCAACCTGGCTCAGCGTGTTTCTGACTGCGGCGGTTGCCGACCTGTTCACGTATGTGGTGACAGCGACACAGTTGGCATTGGCCTTTCCCGATCCGGTGGGTGGGTTCCTGGCCTCATGGCTCAAGTTCGCCGGCATTTTCGCCGTAACGCAGATTCCGCTGGCCGTGAGCGAAGGCATTTTGGTCGTGCTGATCTATAACGCGCTGCAGTCGACAGCGCAGGTAGAACTCCAGGAACTCGGGTTGCAGGAGGTGTAAGATGGCGACAGTAACGAGCAGTGGGCCGAAGCGGCTCAGTACGACCGCTGTGATTCTGGGCATCGTGGTCATAATTGTCTTGACAGCAATTCCGGTCCTGATCATCAAAGATTCCGAGTTTGGTGGCTCCGATGGCGCTGGCAGTGAGGCCATTGCGGAGATCGCTCCCGGTTATGACCCGAGCTGGATCAGTAACATCTGGGCGCCTCCCGGTGGGGAGACCGAGAGTATGCTCTTTGCTCTGCAAGCGATTGCCGGAGGCATACTGATCGGGTATTTCTTCGGCTACAAACGGGGTCTGCACAAAGCTCAACAGTAAGTGCAGAAAACTGAAGGGTAGACTCTGGCAAGAATACCGGGACGGGTGGCGACTGCCATGCCCGTCCCGCTACGAGTGTGATGCTCATGCACATCATTGACCGCTACGCATACACCAATCGCATCCGCAAGGTCGATCCCGCCTACAAAGTGGGCTTTGCACTGGCGGTGCTGTTTCTGTGCTTGCTGCTGGATGAGCCGCTGGTCGGGTTGCTGGCTGCACTGTGGATGTGGCTGCTTGCTGTGGTCGTGGCTGGGCTCCCGCCCGTGACTTTCGGGCGCATTCTGTTCGCCGAGGCCGGCTTCTTGATGCTCGTGACGGTCGGCGTGGCGCTCAGCGTGAGCACGGCAGAGCCCTGGTTTGGCACGCACTGGGCTGTTCATCTCGGGCCGATCTGGCTGTCGACCAGCCCGGAGAATCTGCATCTGGCGGCGCATCTCGTGGCTCGGGCGTTGGGCGGAGCGGCAGCCATGAACTTCATGGCAATGACCACCCCACTCGTCGATATGGTCGATCTGTTTCGCCGGGTTGGGGTGCCGGTCATCCTCATCGATGTGATGACGCTCATGTATCGCTTCATATTCGTACTGCTGGACAGCCTGGATAGGATGTACGTAGCCCAGAACAGCCGTCTTGGTTACCGTTCGTGGCGACGGGGGATCAACAGCGCCGCGGAATTAGCCAGCCGTTTGTTCATCGACGCCTATCAGCGGAGCGGGAAGTTGCAGGTGGCGTTGGACTCGCGGGCTTACGATGGGGAACTCAGAGTGTTGCCAGCGGCGTATCAGCGGGATGATTGGCTGCTGCTATCCGCTTTCCTGGCAATCGCCAGCTTGCTCATCGCCTGGGGTATCGCTTAGAATGAAGTCGATTCTGCGCTTCGAGGACGTGAGCTATCGCTATCCTGGCCACCAACGCCTGGCGCTGAACGGATTCTCGCTGGAGGTCCCCGTTGGAGAGCAAATTGCGGTCATCGGGCGCAATGGCTCCGGCAAATCGACGTTCTTCTTGCACTGTAACGGCTTGCTTCGTCCTCATGCGGGCGTGGTGTACTACGACGGTATGCCCGTGGGCTATGGAAGGGATGCACTGCAGCTCCTGCGGCAGCATGTCGGCATCTGCTTCCAGAACCCGGACGACCAGCTCTTCAGTGCCAGTGTCGCACAAGACATCAGTTTCGGGCCGTTGAATCTGAATCTCGGTGAAGAAACGGTCAAGCAACGCGTGCAATCATCCGCGGAGTTCTGTGAGATCAGCGATTTGTTGGATCGCCCGACCCATGCGCTGAGTGGGGGGGAGAAGGCCCGTGTGGCCCTCGCGGGGGTGCTGGCGATGGAACCCGAAGTCCTGATCGTGGATGAGCTGATGGCCAATCTGGACCCGTGGGTGCGGGTGCACATCTTCGACATTTTCCGGAGGCTTCACGATGAGGGAAAAACGATTCTCCTGGCGACCCACGACATGGCAGTTGTCGAGCGCTGGGCCACTTTCGTCGTCGTGATGGAACAGGGCCGAGTGCTTTTCGCCGGCCCCGCCGGGGAATTGTTCGCCAGCGATGCGTTACTGGTCGAGACCGGTCTGGCGGAGATCTGGTCTGGGAACGGTGCGGGTGACACCGTTTCAGCGGTATGTTGAACTTCGATTGCTATTAACTGTTTACTAACAACACAGCACACAGGTGAATCTATGGTTGAGATGGAAACGCAGGCGAAAAGGCCCCGCCGTGCCAGGAAGGGGTTGGTAATCGTCAATACTGGCAGCGGCAAAGGCAAAACGACCGCGGCGCTGGGGATGGTATTCCGCGCCTGGGGGTGGGGCATGCGTTGCTGCGTGATTCAGTTCATTAAGAGCGAGAAAGGAACGTGGGGAGAGGCACGTGCTGCCGAAAAGCTGGGTATCGAGTGGCATCAGTCCGGCGATGGGTTCACCTGGCAGTCCAAGGATCTGGACGAGACCATCGCCAGAGCCAGACATGCCTGGGAAGTAGCGCAGAGCAAAATCGCCAGCGGGGACTATGCCCTGATCGTGCTGGACGAGTTTACCTATCTCCTGAAGTATGATTGGCTGGATGTGGCGGAAGTGGTCTCCTGGCTTCGTGACAACAAGCCGCCC
>CAZPTF010000165.1:0-4139 GCA_964589015.1 uncultured Anaerolineae bacterium | reverse complement strand
GTGATGGGCATCTACGATGGCTCCGATTACGACCACGAAGCTGGCAGCACGGCTCAAGTGGCGAAGCTGCTCGATGCTCCTGTGATGTTAGTGCTGGACTGCCGGAGCATGGCACGCAGTGCTGCGGCGTTGGCTCTCGGCTACCAGCAATTCGATCGCGCGCTCCCTCTGGCTGGTTTCATCCTCAATCGGGTAGGCAGCGCGAAGCACGGCCAGGGCGTGGCTGCGGTGATCGAGAAGACGACCGGCCTGCCCGTCCTCGGCTGGCTTCCGCGCGATGCTGCGCTGGAGATACCCGAGCGCCATCTCGGTCTGGTGCCCACTGGGGAACCGGGCCGTTGGCATGATTTCATCACTGCGGCTGCGGAGCGGGTGGCACGCTATCTCGATCTGGACCGTCTCCTGGAGATTGCCCGGAGTGCTCCGGCGTTGTCCGTACCCGATCTGACCGCTGCGCTGCCCGAGGCTTTCTCCGTGCCTCGCGATAAGCGGCCTGTCATCGCTGTCGCCAGAGATGAAGCGTTCAGTTTTAGCTATGCAGACAACCTGGAACTCCTCCATGCTGCCGGAGCTGAGCTCGTCTATTTCAGTCCGTTGCGCGACTCATCCCTCCCGCCTTTCGCGTCTTGCATCATCTTGAGTGGGGGGTTCCCGGAGCTCTATGCCGGGGAACTGGCGGCCAACCGCGGGATGCGGGACGAGTTGCAGCGCGCTCATGCGTCCCACGTACCGATTTATGCCGAGTGCGGTGGTCTGATGTACCTGACCGAACGCCTTATCGACCTGGACGGATGTGTGCACGACATGGTCGGTCTGTTGCCTGGGCAGTCAGTGATGACCAGGCAGCTCACGTTGGGCTATCGGGTAGCTCAGGCGCAAGGTGATTCGTGGCTGTTCCGTGCCGGTGAGACAGTCCATGGGCACGAGTTCCATTTTTCCGTCTGGGACGGCCGGCCGGGGGAGATATCTGCCGCCTACTCTCTGCTGCCACGGGACGGGCGTGGCACCCCACGTTCCGAAGGCGCCTGTTTCGACAACCTGTGGGCTTCCTACGTGCACCTGCACTTCTGGGCCCAACCACAACTGGCTGCGCGTTTCGTATCGGGCAGCGTTCGGCACGAATGACGGTCGTTGCGGAGACCTGGCACATGCACAGTCCCTTGTTCCGAGGTAGAATGTTCAGATGATGAGTCAGGAAACGTGCCTCACGCACATTTGTGTCACTGCCATCCTGCCGGGAACCTGTGGAGAGCTCGTCCAGGGGACATTGGACGGTGTGCCCTGTCTGGTGTCCTGCCCGATTGACCGTTATAGCATCGCTCACATCGAGTTGTGTCCGGACCCCAACTGGAGTGTCCCGCACGATGCGCCGAAAGCTGCTGCCGCACTCCGCGCCGGACTGATCTACCTGGGACAGACCAGTTGGGGCGGCAGACTGGAATTGGATTCAGACCTGCCGCGCGGACGTGGCTATGCGTCGAGCACCGCCGATGTCGCGGCCACGCTCTATGCGTTGGGAGAGGCGGTCGGCCGTAAGTTGACGGATACCGAAGTCGCGCGGTTGGCGGTGGGTGTGGAGCCCAGCGACAGCACGATCTTCCCCGGTCTGACGTTATTCGACCACCGTCAAGGCAGCTTCCACGAATGGTGGGGAGATCCCCCGTCCGCCGTAGTGGTCGTCTGTGACCCCGGGGGAGAAGTCGATACCCTGCACTTCAATCGTCAGGATTACGTTCATGCTTTGCGCTTGCTGGTGCCCTGGCATCGCGAAGCCTTCGACCTGCTGCGGCAAGGCTTGCAGCTGGGAGACCTGCCCACGATCGGAGAAGCTGCAACGATCAGTGCTCAGGCGCACCAGGTGGTTCTGCCCAGTGTGCTATTGAATCGGGTGTTGCCATTGGCGCGGGAGGTCGGAGGCGTAGGCGTCTGCCGTGCGCACAGTGGCACGATCTCCGGAATTCTGCTGGACCCGCGCACAGCGGACATCTCTGCCGTCGTGGCGTTCCTGCGGCGTTCGCTGGGCGAAAGTATCGCGGTCCGTGCGCATCGTCTGGTGGGTGGTGGACCAAGAATGGGAGAGGAGAAAATCGCTACGCAATGAGACCCGGCAGGCCCGATGTTATTCCGCTGGCTGTGTTGATTGATCTGCTCGTGGGCGAATTGCCATCGCGTTATCATCCTGTGGCGTGGATGGGAGCGGCTATCGCGGCGGCGGAACAGCGCGTCCCCAGGCAGAGCGCGTGGACGGAGCTGGCTTATGGCGCAGTGGTGGCACTTGGTGGCGCAGGCGCGGTGTGGGCGATCGCACGGCTGCTCGTGACCGGCGCAGCTTGTCTACCTTATCCGTTCAACCGGCTGCTCGAAGCCTTCTTGCTCAAGTCGACCTTTTCGGCCAAGGGGCTTGCCGTGGCTGCGGCTGAAGTCGAAGACGCACTTCAGTCCGGCGACCTGCCGCGGGCGCGCCGTCTGACGGCCTGGCACCTGGTCAGCCGGGATACCAGCGCATTGAGCGCAGTTCAAGTCGCGGCAGCGGCTGTCGAATCGGTGGCAGAGAACACGTCGGATAGCATCGTCGCTCCGCTCTTTTTCTACGCGTGGGGTGGTCTACCCGCTGCGCTGGCATATCGTTTCCTGAATACTGCGGATGCGATGCTCGGCTATCGTGACCCTCGTCGTGAATGGCTGGGCAAAGTCCCTGCCCGTCTCGACGATGCGCTGAACTGGTTGCCTGCCCGCTTGACTGCCCTGTCTGTTTGTCTGGCGGCGTTGTTCACCGGTGACGATGCAACGAATGCCTTCCGCATCTGGCAGCGGGACGCGGACAAGACGGCGAGTCCGAATGCCGGGCATCCCATGAGTGCCGCAGCGGGTGCTCTGGGTGTCAGGCTGGAAAAGGTCGGACATTACCAGCTGGGTGATGGACAGCGACTTCCTGTGGCGCGGGACATCGGGCGGAGCGTCAGGTTGATGTATGGGACCATGGCTGTGGCATCGGGCGTGCTGGCGTTGATCGTAGCCCTGCGCGCTGTGGTCCGGAGGCCCTGAGCGGTGAAGACGAGACGGCAGTCGCGCGCGCCCATTCCTCGCCCGGAGATTCTACGTGTCTCACCAGCCCATCACGGTGCGTTTGACTACGCTGAACTGGCAGAGTGGGGATTGCGTGCCGACGATGTGCTGGATTTCAGCGTCAACAGCAATCCATACGGGCCTTCTTCATCAGTACGTGATGCGTTGGCCCACGTGTCACTGGAGCGCTATCCGGATAGGGAGTCGTTGGCCCTACGCCGGGCATTGAGTGGCCATCTGGGCAATATGCCCATCGCACGTATCCTGGTGGGCAATGGAACGGCGGAGCTGCTCCTGCTGGTGGCATTGGCGTACCTGCGCCCCACAGACAGCGTGCTGGTGTTGGCTCCGGCGTTCGGTGAATACGAGCGGGTGGCAGCGCTGCTGGGCGCGGACGTAGCATCGTGGCGCGCGCGCGTAGAGGACGGCTTCGCAATCTCCGTCCACGAGGTATCGGAGTGTCTGCGCAGGGGCGATCACCGGCTGGCTTTCGTGTGCAATCCGAACAACCCTACCGGAGCGATGGTCCCACTGGGGGCAATCAGCGAATGGGCGCTGGCCAACCCGGCGACTCTCTTCGTAATCGACGAGGCTTACCAGAGCTTCGCACCAGATTGTCCCTCTGCCCTGGCTATCGATCTGGACAACATCCTGGTTTTGAAGTCGATGACCAAGGACTACGCGCTGGCGGGTCTGCGGCTGGGCTACGCAGTCGGCCACGAGGCGGTCATCGCTGCCGTGGCACGCGTGCGTCCCGCCTGGGACGTGAATGCCCTGGCACAGGCTGCCGGGTTGGCTGCGCTCTCCGATCAAGCTCATCTGGAGCGAACCCTGGCCGCATTGGCGAGGGAAAAAGCAAGACTTGTGGCTGGACTGCGCGAGATTGGGTTGTGTCCCTATCCGTCTGCGACACATTTCTTTTTGTTGCCGGTAGGGGACGGGGCGGCGTTCCGCAGGGAACTGTTGCGCCGCCACATCCAGGTGCGAGATTGCGCCTCGTTTGGCCTCCCCGCGTACGTGCGCATCGCGACCCGTCTCCCTGAAGAGAATGATCGATTATTGGCGGTGCTGCG